>CAZDGT010000353.1:0-18785 GCA_964504905.1 uncultured Bordetella sp.
GACTGGCAAGGCTTACTGACTCGACATGACCGATGAAATGCTGGCTCTTGCCAGCGAGAACCAGCGCAAGTCTGGAATCCAAAATGTCGAGTTTCTCAAAGGGGAAATTGAATGCATTCCGCTACCCGAAAACTCCGTCGATGTGGTCATTTCCAATTGCGTGATTAATCTCTCTACCGATAAGGACAAGGCATTACGTGAGGCATTCCGCGTACTCAAGCCAGGCGGCCGGCTCGCCGTGTCCGACGTTGTTGTTCGTGGTGATGTGCCTGCACAAGTGCGGCGTAGCATGGAAATGTGGGTTGGATGCATCGCAGGTGCGCTCCATGACGACGAATATATTGACAAGCTTGTTAAGGCCGGATTTGACGGAATCGAAATCGAGCCCACGCGCGTCTACAGCATCGAGGATGCCCGGCACTTCCTGGCTGGCGAAGGCATCGACGTGAACGCAATCGCGCCGCAGGTGGAAAACAAATTCATGAGCGCGTTTATCCGCGCGGTGAAGCCGGCTTCAAGGGACTGCTGTGGCCCGGCGTGCTGTAGCTGACCCCTGGGGGACAACCACGTCGGTCGCGTATGGGTGTATTCTGGAAAACTTAGGGAACAGGAACGAGGAGGCAGAGCCTTGAGAATATCGCCCACAGTGGGAATCGCACTTCTTGTTTTGACGTTTTCAGGCATATCGGCTGCTCAGAACGCTGCTTCCGGCGGCGTTGTGCCGGCCGGCATCTACGCCAATCACGAGAAAGTGGCTGCGGCGCTGGCCAAAGGCGGCCCGTTGATCGACAATCCCGGCACTCCGGCCGCCATCAAAGTTTCGGGTTCCCACCGTGACAAAGCCGGTGTCGTGGAAGTGCATGAGAAAGAGACAGACGTCTTCTATGTTTCCGATGGCGAGGCTACGCTCGTCGCCGGTGGAACAAGAGTTAAGGCGAAGAACGCGGCTGCGAACAACCAATACGACATCGAAGGCGGAAAAACTTTTCACCTGACCAAGGGCGACGTCATGGTTATTCCCGCGGGCTCACCGCACTGGTTCAAGGAAGTTCCGAAATCGATCAGCTATCATGTGGTCAAAGTCACGGCTCCCGCGGGCGGCACCGGCACGGACGTCACCTACGTCGATCATGAGAAAGTTGCGGCCGCACTGAACAGCAAGGGCGAAATTTTCTCAGCTCCGAAATTGAGACTCTCCGGCGGCTATCGCACGGGCCCGGATCAGCCTGCCAACTACGGCGCGGATCCGGAAGTCCATCCGGCTTCCATCGATGTTTTCTACTGTATCGATGGCGCCGTTACCGTAGTGACCGGCGGCAAGGTTGTGGGTATGAAGGACAGCGGCGATAAGCGGATGGCCGGCGCGAAGGTGGAACAAGGACGGGCCGACCACATGACGAAGGGCGACTGGCTCTTGGTTCCTTCGGGAACGCCCCACTGGCACACTGAATACCCGAAGCCTTTCGGTTTTTATCGCTATTTATTGGTGAAGGTGCAGGAATAGCGCCTCAATGCGCGCCGTCGTAGAAAAACTGCTCCCGCGTGATCTTGTCGTTCTTGACGGTATAAACAGCCACTTCTTCAAGCGTAATGCGCTGCCCGGTAGCTTTTGGCGTGATGTCCAGGGTAAAGAAGACGACGAACTGGTCCGGGTTCGCGCCATTGAAAAACGGCCCGGCCACCGTCTCTCCGTTGAAGGTCTTGTCTGAAACCCAATCCTCAGATTTCTTGATCACTGGATCTTGGCCGGCGGTCTCCTTGCCGTCGCCTTCAACCGAAACAATGTCGGGGGCGTACATCGTGCGCATGACGTCGAAGTTCTTACCCTGTCTGCACAACTCAACAAACTTGCTGGCAACTGTTCTGACACTCATGATGGACTCCAATCGTTGGCTCTCGTTTTGATCTTCGCACAGTAGGCGTGATCAGCCCCAAGAAAAGCGCTTGCCTCCAGCGTTCTTTGGCTCCATGTTTGTCTCCTATTTCATCGAATGAAAGCCGATGATGTTGCCCTCGGTATCCGTGGCAAGCGCGATGAAGCCGTATTGCCCGATGGAAAATTTGTCCTTCATGACTTTGCCACCGCTGGCTGCCACTCTGCCGGCTTCCGTAGCGCAGTCGTCACAGGCGAAGTAGACGATGGTGCCGTTGCCATTTGATGGGCCGCCCTCCATTTTCACCAAGGCGCCGGTAGCCCCGAAGCCATGCATTTGGGAAGGAAAAGACCACATCTCCACCACGTCTGCCGCTGGGCTTTCCAGTTTCTGCAATTGCACCTGAAGCACAACTTCGTAAAACGCTTGGGCGCGCTGCATGTCCTTAACGTAGATCTCAAACCAAACTACCGGATTACCTTGCACGAATTCCTCCTTGCTGAGACTCAAGCGAAACGTTCAGCTAGCAGCTTAAGCTATTTCCTCTATTTGCGGTTTTGCACTAGAATAGCTCGCAGGAGGGCGCAAACGATGAAGCCCCTATGTGTTTCGGTATTTCTCATCATTACCCTGGTTTCCGCCGCAATGCCGCTATCGGCGCATCACTCATGGCCGGTCAGCTTTGACCGTCTGGTCACGGTGAAGGGCAAGGTAATCGATTTCAGGTGGGCCAATCCGCACCCGATGATCACTCTTGAGGTGCAGGCCACTGACGGCCGGACTGAGAAATGGGAGATCGGCGGCCCCGCGATCATTCGCATGGAGGCCAATGGGTGGACCAAGACGACGGTGAAGCCCGGCGACGTGATCACGGGAATCGGTTACCAATTTTCCGATGGCCAGAAGATCCTCAGGCTTGAGCGCATCGTGCTGGCCGACGGCAAGGAAATACGCCTCTACGGCCGCTAGACCCGTAGATCGCGCCACGCGAGCATGCTGAAACAAGCGCAGCGGGTTGTGGCAGCGATGGAACGCGCACCCCTGCTGGCAACTGCGCTGTTGCTGATACTCGTCAAATCTATTCAGTTCGGGGTCGATTCGCAAGTACTCTTCTGGTACGATTCTGTCGCGTTCATTCGGACCGCGTTGGGGCTGAACTTCGTTCCAGAACGATCGTACGTGTATAGTGGCTTGATTCGTGCGTTCGCGGTACCCTTCCATTCTTTGCCGGTCATCGTCGGAATGCAGGTCATCATGGGCGGATTGACGGCTTGGATGCTTACGTTTGCGCTGATCCGGTTTCTGCGCGTACGCAGCTGGATTGCCATTCTGGCGGGGATGGTGTTTGCCTTTGATCCGGTGCAAGTCCTCTACGAACGCCTGGTGATGACTGAGACCGCGGCTATGCTAGCAATGGCCATTTTTCTTCTGGCAGCACTCAAGTATCTGGGAAACCCTTCCCTCTCGTGGCTGGTGATTCTCGCCTTTCTAGGAGTCTTGCTAGTCAGTCTCCGGTTGGTCTACGTACCGGTTGTGATGGCCGTCGCGGTCCTGCTCCCGCTTGCTGCCTATTTCCCGTTGTCCGCGGGGCGGATGCGCCCGCTTGCGCTGGCGCTATTGGTTAGTTGTGGGTCCACTGCGCTGTTTCATCAGGGATATCGCTCATTCACAGGCTGGTTCGCGGCTGGGGAACCCGCCTATCACTACAAGACGGGTTTCTTCTTGTTGGCTACCGTGGCACCGCTTGTAAAATCCACCGACGGCGAAGATGCGCGTGTGGCAGCAGCCATTGAAGAGCAGAATCGGAGCGCTTTTCCCCTCTCAAATCCCGATATTCGTACGTACCATCTGTGGAATAAGGGAGGGCTGGTATCCAAGATCCGAACAATTTTTGTAGCCAAAGCTGCGCACGCTGCCAGCCGCACTCCAAACGCACCACCCATCGGACTCTTTTCCGAACGGGAGGCAGATCAGGCCGCGCGACGCCTGGCTCGTTCCACGATTTTACGGGATCCGCTGGGCTTTGTTGGGCTCGGCCTCCATAGTTATCTCAGCTTCTGGCGGGGAATTCCAGATCTATGGTGGGAACTGCCTTCAGAGAACGGGTCGTTCCCCCCGCCCACTGTCAATGCTGACAATGCTCTCCTGGTTTTGTCCGCGTTTGGCGCCGATGTGTCGAACCAGCAGACGCTGCACACGCCAAGCCGGCAATATCACGAATTTGTCAGGTATTGGTGCGTATTTCTACTGGCGTCACCCGTTTTGGCAGGCTTCGCCTGGTGGCTAACTCCGGGAAATGCAAAGGGACTGGCTCTGCTGTTTGTTTGGAACTGTCTGTTGCTGGTGGCCACATGCATCGGGTCCCAAGAGTTGGCGTACCGCTACCTGCATCCCTTTTCGTTTACCGGCATAGCCACTGGCGCGGTCCTATTCGAGAAATTAGCCGGGAGTGCTTTGCATTATAGTTCGACCCGGGTAAAGGCGGTACTTGCGGGCGGAATCAACTTGGGCCGCGTACTAGTCGGCGGACTTGTGGCGGGGGTTGTGATCGATCTGTTCGAAGCGATCTTGAACGGCTTCCTTCAGCAACAGCGCTGGGCGGGAGTAATGACGGGGCTTGGCAGGTCGATCTCAGTCAAACAGACGATCGCGTTCAATGGATGGGGGCTGGCTACCGGGATCCTGCTGGTGTGGTTGTACGCGGCCCTTCGCCCGCGCTTCGGCGCCGGCCCCAGGACCGCGTTGCTGGCGGGCGCCCTGCTGTGGTGCCTGGTTGATGCCATGGGGCTTGCTCGCCCATTGTTCCTACATATGCATCAGGCGGGCACGACGGTCGCGGCCGTCGCCTTTGAACTGGCGGGGATGCTCC
Source organism: uncultured Bordetella sp. (assembly GCA_964504905.1). Classification (GTDB taxonomy): domain Bacteria; phylum Acidobacteriota; class Terriglobia; order Bryobacterales; family Bryobacteraceae; genus Palsa-187. The sequence continues at coordinate 4,744 of CAZDGT010000353.1, forward strand.
TCGCGGCATTGGCAGGCGCATACCTTTACCGCGAAGACGCCGCCACAGTGCGCGAGTTCGCGATGCAATCGGATGAGCGGACAACGGGGAGCTAGGAGTTTAGCGGTCGATCATTCGTTGCGCGCCTTCGCTGTAGCGGGCTCCTTGCACGGTGATTCCGGATGTGGCGTTCTCAATCTCGCGAAGATCTTCGGCGCTGAGCTCGATGGACGCTGCCGCGACATTCTCCTGCAGGCGATGTAGCTTCGTTGTCCCGGGAATCGGAGCCATCCACGGCTTCTGCGCCAGGACCCAGGCGAGTGCGATCTGCGCTGAGGTCGCCTTCTTGCGCTGTGCGATTGCCTCCAGTTGATCCACTATGGCGCGGTTCGCCTTGCGGGCTTCTGGCGCGAAACGCGGTACCGTGTTGCGAAAGTCGGTGCTGTCAAACGCGGTGCTCTCGTCGATCTTCCCTGTCAGGAAGCCTTTTCCCAGAGGGCTGAAGGGAACAAAGCCTATTCCAAGCTCTTCGAGAGCCGGAATGATCTCAGCTTCCGGCTCTCTCCACCAAAGCGAGTACTCGCTCTGCAGCGCCGTGACTGGCTGAACGGCATGTGCGCGCCGGATCGTTTTCACTCCCGCTTCAGAAAGGCCGAAATGCCTGACCTTGCCCTCCCGAATCAGATCCTTGACCGCTCCTGCCACGTCCTCGATCGGCACGGCCGGGTCAACCCGGTGCTGATAGAGCAGATCGATGACATTGGTCTTGAGCCGTTTGAGCGAAGCCTCGGCGACCTGCTTAATGTGTTCCGGCCGGCTGTTCAGTCCGGCTTGCTTGCCATTCGCATCGAACTGGAAACCAAACTTCGTTGCGATCACCACTTGCGCCCGCACGGGGGCGAGCGCTTCGCCCACCAGCTCTTCGTTGATGAAGGGGCCGTACACTTCGGCGGTATCGAAAAATGTCACGCCGAGCTCGACGGCTGCCCGTATCACCGAGATCATTTCCTGCTTTTCTTTGGGCGGCCCGTAGCCGAAGCTCATCCCCATGCAGCCGAGCCCCAAGGCTGAAACTTCCAGATTGCTTTTTCCAAGTTTGCGCTTTTGCATTACTGTTCCTCCCATTTTCAGCCTAACGAGAAGCACCCAGACAACGGTATCCCGATCCTTCCGATTTATTGCCTATTCCTCTCGAAGTATGGCTCAACACTAGACGAACCTGAGGGCCCAGCCGCTATACTAGGGGAGAGGAGGACCAAGCCGAACTGCGATGAAAACCGCTAGTACAACCGCCCTACCGTCCCAGAATCGAGTGCGCCAAGTGCGAACCGAAGTGGCCCGCAAGATTGCCTTGTTCATGGGCTCAGAAGAGAAACGGACAACGGACGTCCCCGGGCTGGTGCTCTCGCGGCGGACGGCGCCGACAATTCCGTCTTCCGGGACTTACGAGCCCAGTATCGCGATAGTAGCGCAAGGGCGGAAGCGGGTGGAACTCGGGCGAACGTCCTTCATCTTCGACGAGTCACGATTTCTTCTGACGTCGCTAGACTTGCCGATCGTCGGCCAGGTGATAGAGGCAAGCTTAGAGTCGCCCTTTCTCTGCCTGCTGCTCAAATTTGAAATGCCCGTGGTCCGCGAACTTCTCAGCCGGGAGGAAATCAACGCGCCACAGGCGTCGTCTGACAGTCCTGCCATGGCAACAGGTAAGATCACTGTGGAACTGCTGGAGGCATGCTGCCGGCTAATAGATCTGCTGGACACGCCGCAGGACATTCCTTTTCTAAGCGGACTGATTCAACGCGAGATTATTTATCGAGTCCTTCAGGGACCGGAAGGGGCGCGGCTGCGGGCAATTGCAACGCTAGGCGACCAGAGCCACCGGACGGCAAAGGCGATTGCATGGCTCCGCGCGAACTACGCAAAGCCCCTGCGTGTGGAGGAGCTTGCGCAAACGGCGGGCATGGGTGTATCCACCTTGCACCATCATTTCCGTGCGCTGACGGCCATGAGTCCTCTGCAATATCAGAAACAGCTTCGCTTGCAGGCAGCGCGGGGACGAATGCTCATGGATGGGCTGGACGCAGCCAGCGCGGCCTTTGAGGTCGGGTACGAAAGCGCCAGCCAGTTTAGCCGCGAATACAGCCGTCTCTTTGGCCAGCCGCCGATGCGGGATATTCGGACGCTCCGCTCGCCGGGTGCTGCGCCGTTGGAAGCGGCCGGTAGCCGTTGAAGCGCCTTCTATCCCTCTCCGCCGTGCTTGCGTAATTCCCTGGCCACTTCGCGGAAGCGCTCCTTACTTTCCGACGGATTTAAGGGCGGCTCCGCTCTTCTCGACACCGGAACCGGTTCCTAGAGCTATCTTCCTGGCGCCCCACTTAATCCCCCGGCCGGTGGCTTTGACGCCTTTCAGGGTAACTTTGCCCGTGGCTGTGCCAGTCTTGACCACCGCAGTCTTAGCAGACCCACCAGCCGCCTTGATGTCTTGTCCGGCACCGTCCTGGCCAAAAGCGGCCGAGACCGGCACGATAAAACAAATTGACAGGAAAATGTTTTTTGCAGCGCGCATGTTTCTACTGTAGCGGAAAGTTCATCGGATTGTCGGTGCAGTTCGAATTCCCGTTCTCGAACGTTTCGGCTCCCGGCGCTGATATCTTAGAAGGCATCATGGCAACGCAACTAAAACCTGTCGACGTCGCGGTGATCGGGTTGGGCGCCGCCGGAGGAGTCGCCGTGCTGCCACTGGCTCGCGCCGGGCTGAGCGTCGCCGGCATTGAGGCGGGCACATGGATGGGGCCGAAGGACTATCGTGCCGACGAAATCTACAACAACGTGCGCCGCATGGTGACGTCGGTTCCCAAAGCGATGCGGGAGATTCCCACAGTTCGCGCGAATCCCTCGGAGACCGCGCGCCCGGCCGCGGCACAGCATCCCATGATGAACGCTATTGGAGGCACTTCCATTCACTACTGGGCCCAGAGTTGGAGGCTGAAGCCTTGGGATTTCCGGTCGCGTTCGGAGACTGTCCGTCGCTACGGGGCGGGCGCGCTGCCCGCAGGCTCAACGCTCGAAGACTGGCCCCTCGCCTACGATGACCTGGAACCTTTTTACGACACGGTCGAGTGGGAGGTGGGCGTTTCGGGCAAGGCGGGCAACATCCAGGGCAAGATCGATCCGCGCGGCAACATTTTCGAAGGCCCACGTCGGCGCGAGTATCCCATGCCCGCACTGCGCAGTACCGAGTTCCTGGATCATATGGCGGCCGCCGCGAAGCGCCTGGGCTTACACCCGTTTCATCCACCCGCGGCGATCAATTCCCAGCTGCGCGATCATCGTCCGGGGTGTGCCTACCACGGCTTCTGCAGTGCTGGAGGATGCCATGTCAGCGCAAAGAGCTCGACTGCGGTCACAACCATCCCGGCCGCGCTAGCCACCAAGAATCTGAAGATTTTCGATCTGGCTCACGTGACGCGAATCGTCTCCGACGCGAACGGGCATGTTAGCGGGGTAAGTTATGTGCGAAATCGCGAAGAGTTCTTTCAGCCGGCCAAGGCGGTCTTGCTGGGGGGCTACACTTACGAGAACTCGCGCGTGCTTCTGCTCTCGAAATCGGCCGCCTATCGCAACGGGCTTTCCAATAACCACGGCCAGGTAGGTAAGCATTTCTTCGCTCATTATCAGACCGGCACGGTGACCGCGCTCTTTCCTTTCGACGTGAACATCTGGTATGGATTGCCCGCCCAGGGGATCACGGTCGATGATTTCGCCGATGACGCCTATGATCATACCGGCCTCGGTTTCGTCGGCGGCACCAGCTTGCATGTGCGCCTGGAGCGCCATCCGATTGAAGCGGCCTCGATGGATACTTACGGCAAGGCTCCAGGCTGGGGCGCTGCGTGGAAGAAGTTCGTCCATGAGAACGCGGCCCGGGTCGCGACCACGTATCTCCAAACCTCGACTTTCCCATATGAAACCTGTTATCTCGATCTCGATCCCGAAGTGAAGGATCCGCTGGGCGATCCGGTTTGCCGCATCACTACTGGAGGTATGAAGCAGAACGAGGATCGCGCGGTTCGCTACGCGCAGAAGAAAATGGAACAGTGGTTCCGGGAGGCGGGCGCTATAGGCGTGGAGGCCGCCGACATTGGCGTGCCTGCATTAAGCACTCACGCTTATGGCGGAACTCGCATGGGCGATAACCCGGAAACCAACGTGGTCGACCGCTGGGGTTTTTCGCACGAAGCGCCCAACCTCGGCATCCTGGGCGCATCGGTGATGGGGACCAGCGGCGCGCGGAATCCAACCCTAACGGCACAAGCTCTGGCTTGGCGGACGGCGGATCACTTGGTCAAGAGCTGGAAGACTATCGCCAAGTAAGCGCGCTCAGGCGATGTGCGCCCCTTGAGTTTCCACAGGGACCATATAAAGAGACTGGCTGCTGGTCATGAACAGCCGGTTGCGCTTAGTGCCTCCGAAGCAGACATTCGCGCAAGTTTCCGGTAACCGAATCATGCCAATACGTTCGCCGGTCGGCGCAAGAACTTGCACGCCCGGGAGCGCACCGGCCCACACGTTGCCGTCGATATCGCAGCGCATTCCGTCGGCTGCGGAGGGCGCTCCGCTCCCCGGAACATCGATTTGCGCAAAACGCTTGACGTTGCGCAGCGCTTTGCCGTCCACATCGTAGACCCAGATCTGGCGCGCCGATCCGGTATCCGCCACATATAGCTTCTTGTAGTCAGGCGAAAAACAGATTCCGTTGGGCTGGTCCGGATCATCCGCAACTTTGTCGATCTGCCCGGTTTTCGGATCCACGCGGTACACCGAGGGCTTCAATTCCGAAGGCGCTTTGAATCCCTCGTAGTTTCCCAGGATGCCGTACATCGGGTCAGTAAACCAGATGCTGCCATCCGGATTGACCACAATGTCATTAGGCGAGTTCAAGCGCTTGCCCTGAAATTTTTCCGCGATCACCGTCACCGCGCCCGAAGGTTCGTAGCGCGCCACGCGGCGGTTGCCATGTTCGCAGGAGAGCTGACGCCCTTCGTAATCGAAGGTATTGCCATTACTGTAGCCCGCCGGATTGCGAAACACGCTGACGTGGCCGTCCTCCTCCATCCAGCGCATCTGAACGTTGTTCGGGATATCGCTCCACATTAAATAACGCCCGACGCCATTCCAGGCCGGACCCTCCGCCCATAGCGTGCCGGTGTGCAGCTTCTTGATCGTGGTGTTGCCGACCATGTACTTTCGAAAGCGGTTATCCAGTGCAATGACATCGGGATCGGGATAATGGATCGGCGCATCGCCGGACCAGCTCCGCTGGGAAGGAATGGGAGATACTGCCTTCGACTGAGCGCGGAGGGCGGCCGGGATTAGCGCGGCGCTGCCGAGCGCGGTGGATAAGAAGGAACGGCGGTTGGTGGAAGATGCCATACCCGTTAGGTATAGCGCAAGCCTGCTTCCGCCGCAAACGCCGCTACTTTCCAGGGCCTGGTTTCAAATCCTCGGGAACGATCCGGCGCGTAAGAAAGTCATTCAGCCGGGAATGCGCCTTCATCACCTCGCCGCGGGCGCTGGAGAGCGCTCGCGAAGCGTTCTGAATACGCAGGCTCCCATCCGGGTGCGGTAAACCGCTGGGGATTTCGGCCATCAGCGCAATTAATTCGTTTGAGGCAGCGTGGGCTCGCGCCGTCGATGCCAGGATCTCTTGATGCAGGGCCGTCCGAATTTGCCCCTCCGTGGGGAGCCGCTCAGCGCCAGCTTCCGGCATGTCGGAGCAGCGGGCACAAATAGGAACGCCGCCGACGTGTAACTCGGTCTCTGTCCGGCAATAGGAGCAATGTACCACGCGGATTTGGCCTGAAGTTCGACCCCATTCTTACTCTAAGGAATTGAAATGTCAAGGGATATTCCAGCGAGATCTGTTACAAATCCGAAATATTAACGGAACGCTCGCGGCTGTTTCCCGGATCAACGATTGAACTTGGTGCGGATGAGAGGACTTGAACCTCCACTCCCTTGCGAGAACATGGACCTGAACCATGCGCGTCTGCCAATTCCGCCACATCCGCATGTGTTGGTGGGACACTCCATTCTCTAACGCGCACGGTCAGGTGTCAAATCTCGGCTTGACGGAGCTCCAGGATCAGGCGCATCACCAGTCCCTCGATCTGCGCCGCTACTGTCCGGTAGTAGGACTCTGTTTGCCCGATCGGGTCGGGCACCGTCCATTCCAGCAAGCGCGTGCCCGGCAGTTGCACAGGCATGCCGCTCATGTTGACTACCAGGTCGAAAGACTGGCTGCGCAGCTGGTCCATGTTCTTGGGAAAATTTTCCTCGATGCTCAAGTTCCGTTCCGCCAGCGTCTGTCTGGTGAGGGGTGCAATGAAGCTGGCGGCATTCACGCCCGCGCTTTCTACCTCCATGATGTCGGCCCCGTACGCTTTTGCGAAGGCTTCCGCCATCTGACTTCGGCAGGAATTGCCGATGCAAACAAATAGCACACGCGTCTTGCGGGGAGCTGCTTTCCGTAGTGCCGATTTGGCGCGCCCGGCCTTGGCCGGGGCCGCGCCATGGACGTCGATCCGGCTAGGGCCGCGCAGCCGATGCCGCGTGCCCCTTACGCCACCGGTTGGGTTCTTATCGCCTGCGTCCGGTACCATTCGAGCGTTCTCTTCAAGCCTTCCTCAATTGTGAATTGCGGAGCGTGGCCCAGTTCCGCCACCGCGCGCGTCGTGTCGGCCATCGAATGGCGCACGTCCGCTTCCCGTGGCGGTCCAAAGCGCGGCGCGATTTGCACACCTTCCATTTTTTGCAGAATCTCCCAGACGAACTTGAGCGTATAGCGCCCGCCGTTGCCGGCGTTGTACATCTTTCCCGCCGCTCCCGGCGCCAGCGACGCCTTCACGCACAAGGCCGCCACGTCGTCGACGTAGGTGAAGTCACGGGATTGCTCGCCATCCCCGAAAATTGTGGGTGTCGTGCCTGCCAGCAAATGCTTCATGAACAAGCTGAGCACGCCCGAATAGGCGCTGCTAGGGTCTTGCCGCGGCCCATAGACATTGAAAAATCGCAGCGCCACAGTCTCCAGCCCAAAGCAGGAGTGGAATACGGCCGCATACTGCTCGCCGACCAGTTTCTGCACGGCGTAAGGCGACTTGGGCAGAGGCATCATGCTTTCAACTTTGGGAAGTGTTTCGCTATCGCCATAGGCCGATGACGACGCCGCATACACCAGCCGGCGCACGCCGCCTGAAGCAGCCGCGCGAAGCACATTGAAGGTACCGTTGATATTTACATTGTGCGAAGGTTCCGGGTCGTCAATCGATCGCGGCACGGACGGAATAGCCGCGAGGTGATACACAGTATCCGCCCCACGAATCACCGGCGCCAGCGCCGCTCCGTCGCGAATGTCGATGCGGTGCAGTTTAATGCGGTTTTTTACTTCTTCAAGATTGCGCTCGTACCCAGTGAGCAGATTGTCAATGACTTCTACTTCGCCATCCGCCCGCTCCAGCAGGGTGCGCACGAGCGCCGAGCCGATGAACCCGGCCCCCCCCGTTACAATGTGCTTTTTCATATCATCCATTTCAGACTTTTTTCGCGACCGCCACGAGTGAGAGCCCCTGCCAGGGTAGCAGCCCGTCAATGCGCCGCCAGAACCAGACCGTTTTATCGAATAATTTCAGGGCCGGACGGTTCATGGTCCGGCGGCCCAAGAGTTTTCCGAAAATCCACCAGGACAGCGTGCCGATCTTGTTCAGCTGATACATGCGTTCGATTTCGAATCCAGTCTGACCTAGAATCTGGCCCAGCTCTTCCCGGGAAAATCTCCGCAACTGCCCCATGCCTTCGTCTAAAGATCCGTAGAGTCCCTTGCCCTGGGGAACTAGTACCAGCACCGAGCCGCCTGGTACTAAACAATTTCCCAGCAATAGCAAAACGGATTTGGGGTCCTTTGCCGATTCCAGCACGTTTACGCATAGAGCCGTATCGAACTGTCCGGACCAGGGCTGATAGTCCGCCGGCTCTTCTGTTCGTAATTCACACACGGTTACGTTGGGGGTCCGCAAGAAACGGTTACGGAGCGCATGCAGGTAGAGAGCATCGCCCTCCCCCGCCACGTATTGCAACTTACGCGCCATCAGTCTTCCCGTCAAGTTTCCCAATCCCGCGCTGATCTCCAGTACGCGATCGCCTAAGTGCGGCCGCAATACGCGCGTCACCCAGCTCATGTACTGGGGCGTGCCAGTCAAGCTATTCAGCAGTCCGCGGCCGTAGTTGGCCTCGTACATGTCATCGACAATCCAGAAATACAGGATGACTCCCAGCGCCTTCACGCCGTCCTTCCACCCGATCTTCTTGCCTTCCTCGTAGGTGCGCCCGTGGTAGCTGATCGGCACTTCATACACGCGCAGCTTACGTTTCGAACACTTCATGGTGATTTCGGGTTCGAAGCCGAAGCGATTGGAGCGAATGGGTATGCTCTTCAACAGATCCGTGCGAAACACCTTGTAGCACGTCTCCATGTCGGAGACGTTCAGGTTGCTAAAAATATTCGACAGCAGCGTCAGCGTCTTGTTGATGACCGTATGCCAGTAGGGCAAGAGGCGCGTCTGATCGCTCACCAGATAGCGCGATCCGAACACCGCGTCGGCGTGGCCATCCAGCAGCGGCCGCAAAAGACGCATGTACTCCGAGGGGTCGTATTCGAGGTCGGCGTCCTGCACCAGGCAGAAGTCGCCCTGTGCTTTTTGAATCGCCGTGCGCACCGCAGCGCCTTTGCCCTGGTTCACCGGTTGGCGGAATAGCCTGATTCGCGGCTCGATGGCCGCCAAGCGGTCCAGGATATCCGAGGTGCCGTCGGTGGAACAATCGTCCACAATCACCAGCTCCCGTTCCATATTTTCGGGCAGGGGGGCTCCCAGGACCAGAGACAGGCTCTTTTCTACGACAGTACGCTCGTTGTAAACAGGGATCAGAATGGAGAGGAGCATCCGACTCCAACAGTATAATTGGAAGTGCTTTCCCAATCACATGACTTTGAACACTCCAGTACTAGAAACCAACGTACCAACCCTCACACTGCGCGGTCGCGGCAAAGTCCGCGATATCTATGAAGATCCGCGGCACCCGGAACGCCTGCTGATTGTGGCGACCGACCGGATTTCCGCCTTCGACTACATCCTGGCGAGCGGCATCCCCGACAAGGGGCGCGTGCTGACCCAGATGAGTCTGTTCTGGTTCGACTTCCTGCGCGACACCGTGCCCAACCATTTGCTGAGTACGGATATGTCGGGGCTGCCCGACGAACTGGAAGGACGCTCCATGTGGGTGAAGCGCGCCGACATGTTCGACGTCGAATGCGTCGCCCGCGGCTACCTGTCTGGATCGGGTTGGAAAGAGTACCAGCAAACGGGCGCGGTCTGTGGCATCCCGTTGCCGGCCGGGTTGCGTGAGAGCGACGCTCTTCCCGAGCCGATCTTTACGCCGGCCACCAAAGCGCAAACCGGCCATGACGAAAATATTTCCTTCGAGCGCATGTGTGCGATCGTCGGCAAGGACCTTTCCGTGCGCCTGCGCGATCTTACGCTGAAAATCTACCAGCAGGCTGCCGATTACGCACGCCCGCGCGGCATCATCCTCGCCGATACCAAGTTTGAATTCGGCCTCATCAATGGCGAAATGACGCTGGCGGACGAAGTCTTGACGCCCGATTCCTCGCGCTTCTGGCCGGTGGAAACTTATAAGGCCGGCGGTCCGCAACCGTCCTACGACAAGCAGTATGTGCGCGACTACCTGGAATCCATCCATTGGAACAAGCAGCCGCCCGCGCCGGCTCTGCCCGACGAGGTGGCCCGCCGCACTGGCGAAAAGTACCAGGACGCCTATCGCTCGCTCACCGGCCGCGCGCTCAACACCGCATCCGCGTGAGCCTGCTCGACCTGCTGGTGGTGATCGTCCTAGGCGTCTCAGTGGCGGCTGGGTTTGTCGCCGGATTCGCCCGCGTCGGGATCGGTTTTATCGCCGCGGTTCTGGGCGTCGTATTCGGATTCTGGTTTTATGGCATCCCGGCCGGCTGGGTGCACCACTATCTGAAATCCACTACGGCTTCGAACGTGATCGGGTTTCTCCTGGTGTTCTGGGCGTTCCTGGTGGCGGGCGCGCTGCTCGCCAAGCTGATTTCGAAACTGTTTAAGTGGACTGGCCTCACCTGGCTGGACCGCTTACTTGGCGCCGCCTTCGGATTGGTTCGCGGCGCCCTCATTACGGTCGCGATGATTGCCGTGCTGCTGGCGTTCACGCTGAAGCCGCTGCCCAACTGGATGGTGGAATCGCAGGTGCTGCCCTATGCCATGGAAGCGTCGAGCGTGATTTCGGCCCTGGCTCCCAACGCGATCAAGCAGGCTTTCCACGAGAGCATGCTGGAACTTCGCCGCCTGTGGGACGAGCAGCTTAAGAAGAGCCGCGAAGACCTTCGCAGGCTGGAGCGGAAGAACGAGAAGAAGAATACATGAACGACCTCCTCATTTTCGACCTGGACGGGACTCTGATTGACTCCAAGGAAGACCTAGTCAACTCCGTCAACGCCATGCTGGCCTGGAAGCACCGTGATCCGCTGCCCCACGATGTCGTGGCATCGTACATCGGCAATGGCGCGCCCATGCTCGTGAAACGTGCGCTGCCTGGAGTCAGCGAAGACGATCACCTGGCGGCTCTGCAGTTTTTTCTCGACTACTATCACGAGCACATGCTGGACGCCACCACGCTTTATCCTGGCGTACGCGAAGCGCTCGACCGTCTGCATCGCGAGCACATCCCGCTGGCCGTTCTCACCAACAAGCCCGTGCGTTTCAGCCTACACTTGATCGCCGGCTTGGGTCTCTCCGGACATTTTTTTCAGGTATACGGCGGCAACAGCTTTGAGGAAAAGAAACCTCACCCTATTGGTATTGAGCGCCTGCTCGCGGAATCGGGAGCGGATCGTGCCCGCACCGTGATGGTGGGTGACAGCGCCGTCGACATTCTCACCGCACGCGCCGCTTACGTGCAAGCCTGTGGAGTCTCCTGGGGATTTCAGCCCGAGACCTTCGCTCAAACGCCCCCCGACTTTATCGTGGACGATCTGCGCGTCCTGGCGGAGATGGTTCTGGAAAGCGCTTAGTCCGCGTATTTCGGTAAGCTCACGCGATGCGCAGGCCAGCCCGTTCTACACTGACGGCACGGAAGTAAATCTCTCTCCAGAGCTTGAAGCTGCGCAACAGGGACGCGATCGCGAGTCCCTGATTCAGGAAGCCGTTGAGCGCCTGGTCGGCTACGATGAATGGTTCATCCGCGAGGTTGAAAAAGGCTTAGCCGCTGCCGATCGCGGCGAGTTCGTTGAGCACGAAGAAGTCGGCAAGCTTATTGACAGCCGGTTTCCCGGTTGATGCGGATTCGCCGGACGCAGCCCGCTGCCGGCGACCTCACAAACATCTACAAATACATTGGAGCGCATGATTCTCCAACAACTGCGCGCCGTGTCGCACTGATGATTTATCGAAGCGTCACCTTGCTTGAAAAGTTTCCCCATCGCGGGCGCAAGGGACGCAAGACGGATACGCGAGAGCTGGTAATTGCCAGTATGCCGTACGTTGTCATTTACAGGGTCCGCGACAACATGGTCGAGGTCGTACGAATCCTTCATGGCGCGCAGGACTGGCCCTAAAGCGATGCTTTTTCAGGGAATTACAGGGGCCAGTTCAGCACCACTGTGAACGGCGCCACTGCCCGCTCTTTAGGTTCTCCCACCAGAAAACGGGTCCCGTCGCCAGCCGAATCCCACCGCGCTCCAGGCAGACGAAATAGCCTCTGGGCGACTCCCGGCCGCAAGGTGTCTGCGTCTGCGAAAGATACGGAAGCGAGAGTGCGGTCCGGGAGCCAATAATATAGCTCTCTTCCATCCGCGCGCCAGCGAGGGTTTTCGCCACCCCGATCGGAAACGAGCGTCTTCGGAACTCCGGTGACGCCGCCCGGTTTGAACGGTTGCACATATACTTCCGGCCTCCCCGATTCGTTCGAGACGAACGCCACTCGGGAACCGTCGGGTGAGATGGCGGCGGATCTCTCGTCGGCGTCCGTGGCGATGAGCGGACTCGCGACCCTCTTGCCGGCCCCCTCCAGCGGGAGGGCCCAAACATCGAAGTTGTTCCGCTCCGTGAGTGAGCTGAATAAAAGAAAGCGTCCATCGGGACTGATCGAAGTCGGATATTTATTCTGCCCCGAGGAATATAACAAACTCTCGCTGGTGCCGCTCGCAGGGTCAATCTGAAACAGGTCGAAGCGCCCAGACCGGCCGGAGGAGAACAGTATCCGGTTGCCGTCGCGCGACCAAATCGGCGCTATATCCAGAGATGGATCGAAGGTTATCCTTTGGCCGCCGCCGCGGTTCAGATCGTAGACCCAGATGTCGAAGTCTCCTTTCTCGTATTGGGAAGTGACGAATCGCGTGCCGTCGGGGGAAAGGACGGGAGAAAACACACTATCCAGGGGAGCGGGTTCTCCCACCGTTTTCAATTGATGTCCACGCCGGTCCCACCACGCCAGTTGCACCATGTCGGGCGGCGTGTTGCGATACACCAACCGTGCATTCTGCGATGCCGCGAAAAACCCGAACGCGCGTGCGCTGCCTACATCGCTAGTCACTCGACGGGGCTGGTCTAACACCACGAGTTTGGCGGCGTCCAGCGTGTGCGACCATAAAGTCCCTTCACGCAAGAATAAAAGGATGCTATTCTTGGCGCCGCGCTCCGGCGTGACGAGCACTGCCGCCGTCGTCGTGTCCACTAGCCGTGCCAAGTCCGGTTCAGACGGTTTGGCATCCAGGGAGCGTGCAAACACTGCGTTATTGGCGGCAACGGGTGAAAGCCGCGAGTAGATGTATCGGTGGCCATCCGGCAGGAAGGTCGGCCAGCCATGAACTCTCTCACGTTTCGAAGTGTCGCGTATCGTCAATTGGACAGGTTCGCCCCCCGCCGCTGAGACGCGCATAATACCCTGCGTTTCAGTGCCGAAAATGATGGCCCCCTGCGGACTCCAGGAGCCCCCCAAAACAACACTCGGCACCCTGCATATGACGCGAGGAGGATTGCCCTGCAAATCCACCTTCATGAGCCGCTCAGCCGAGTAGTAGGCGACAAACTTGCTGTCTGGAGACCAGAAGACCGGTGGGTCGCCGCCTGTAACTTCGGTCCCAGGCAGGGGATCAGGTTCCAGCTGGTCGAGTGATTGGGCCCATAAGCGGAAGCTCTCGCCGGCGGATCGAGCCAAATAAACTAGCGTTCTCCCATCCGGGGACAGAGAGAAGGTTTGACTACTGGAAAGCTCCAAGCGCTCGGGGATGGACATTTGGAATAGGATTCTTCCCCGCTCGCCAGCGCCGGGCGCATCCAACGCTCGTGACGTCCGGCCAATCCAAAATGCCAGCGCTAATAACGCTGTCCCGAATCCCACTCCCACCCATTTGGGCCACGAACGGTGGCGGATGATTTCAACAAAAGGCGGGTCCGGGGGCTTCAACCTGGCAGGCAACGATTGAGGCACCTCGACCCGCCCGATGAAACGATAGCCTTCCCCTGGCAAGGTTTCGATGTAATGCGGGCGCTCCGCGGAATCACCCAAACTCTGGCGTAACTTATTCATTGCTGCATTGAGACCGTGATCGAAATCGACGAACGTAGTCTCGCTCCAGAGCCTTTGCTGCAACTGTCTTCGGGTTGTAATTTCACCTGGACGCTCCAGCAGAACCGAGAGGACCTCTAACGGCTGTCCCCGCAGCCGGAGCCGGATCCCATGTTTTCTGAGTTCCGTGGCCGCAGTGTCGAATTCAAAAGGCCCGAAACAATATCTTTCGCTCGGAATAGGTTGGCCGCTCATAAACGACGAAGGTATATGCGGGGCAGTATATCAAATGATTTGTGCCTGCAAACCGTTTGTTTGTATGGCCTTTCCCGATGAGGTCAGATTTGATATCGCGCCCATTGCCTCTTGACATGCGTGTCTCTTAGGCTGACCGCATGACACTC
>CAZDGT010000354.1:0-4193 GCA_964504905.1 uncultured Bordetella sp.
CCCGTTCTCGCGCCCACCGAGGCAGCGTCGGACATATGATCGAAGTGACCGTGACCGATCAGGATGAGATCTGCTTTCTTTACGTCCGCGGCCTTGAATCCTAGCGGCGCAAACGTGCTGCCGCGATCGAAATAGGCATCCAGAAGGATAACTTGGCCGTTATAGGCCAGCTCGAAATTCGAATAACCGGTCCAGCGGATCGCTAGCGTGCGGGAATTTCGCGGAAAAGCACCACCCGTTGAAACCAATGTCGGGACTTCGCAGCCTGCGTCCTTCCCCCAAATCGGGATACATGTCGTTGCCGCGATGAAAAAGACTGCGAGGGGTCTTTGGAGCCTGCCTAGAACGGGGGTTTCCATTTTTTGCCTGCCAATCGCAAGTCAGTATACACCTAACTTGAGCGATCAATCTTCTTCGCGCTATACCGCAAAGGGGGGGCTTGCCATTCATCCCGCACGCGACCATAATATAAGACGCTTGTTGGACTTATGACGAAAAGGTTCAGAACTACACAGGTTAAGTGCGGATCCGGAATTGGGCTCGCGTTGCTGCTTGCGAACTTCAGCCTTAACGTGGCAATTGCCGCTCCAGGCTCACTGCTGGCGGACGCAGTTCAGCATGGTGACAAGCAGGCGATCGCAGCTCTGCTGAAACAAGGCGCCGATGTCAACGCGCCGCAGAGCGACGGGGCAACAGCGTTGCATTGGGCAGCCTACTTGAACGACCCCGAGACTACCGGCCTGCTTATCCACGCGGGCGCGAAGGTCACCGTTCAAAACGACCTCGGCGTCACTCCGCTGGCGCTCGCGGCTCAGCAAGGCGGCGCTGCGGTTATCGAGCAACTGCTCAAGGCAGGCGCCAAGCCGAACGATTCTGTGAATTTTGTGAACGCAGGGGAAACGCCGCTGATGCACGCGGCGCGCTCCGGAAGCGTCGACGCGGTTAAAGTGCTGGCACGAGGCGGTGCCGACCTCAACGCGAAAGAGACGTGGAACGGGCAGACGGCGATGATGTGGGCAGCTGCCGAAGGGCACGCAACCGTGGTAGCGGAACTGATCGAGCGCGGAGCCGATATGCACGCTCGGTCCAACGCCGGCACCACTCCTTTCCTGTTCGCGGTGCGAAAAGGAGACATGCGCACGGTGCAAACGATGCTCGCGCACGGCGCGGACGTGAACGAGAAGCGGCCCGATCTGGCTACGCCATTGCTCGAAGCGATCATCAACGGGTACGAGGACATCGTGGACCTGCTGCTCGATAAGGGAGCGGACCCCAACGCGGAAGGCGGGTCCACCGAATTGACCGTGCAGGGCATGCGTGCGAAAGCGCAGAAAATTGAGCTCAAGACTCCCCCATTTCGCCAACAGTTGCGTGAGGTTGGCACTGAGGGTGGAAATGGAAAGAACAATAGCTTCGGCAGGCCGTTGCAGGCTGCGGTGCACGTAGCCAACTGGCACGTTAGCGACGAATTTGTTTTGGCGAACGTCGACAGACTTCGCATCATTAAATCTCTGATAGCCCACGGGGCCGACGTCAACGGACGGAATACCGACATGGAGCCCAGGTGGTCGGGGGCCAGGTATCGCCACCGGCTAGTGGGTGCGACGGCTTTTCTGTTCGCGGCCAAGGCCGGGGATATCGAGGCCATGCGTTTGCTGCTGAAGCTGGGCGCAGATCCTAAAATCAACACCGGCGTAAACATCACGCCGCTCATGGCAGCGGCGGGCATCGCGTGGGCTTCGAATCAGGAGCGAGCCAGCGAGGAACAGGTGCTTGAAGTTGTCAAGATGCTCGTGGAAGAGCAGGGCGCCGATGTTAACTTTGTTGCCGATACTGGCGAAACAGCAATGCACGCAGCGGCGTACCGCGGCGCCAACAGCGTGGTTCAGTATCTGTTCGATAAGGGCGCGAAGCTCGACGTGGTGGATAAGAGCGGACGAACACCACTGACAATCGCCGAAGGTGTAGAGTACGGAAATTCGTTTGCAGCTCAGCCGCAGACGGCCGAGCTGCTGCTTAAGCTCGGGGCCAAGAAAATACCATGTCCGGGCCTGTGCCCGAACATGATTCCGGAAGAAGCATTGCCACCGGAGGAGGCTGTGCGATGAAACCTCGTTTGGCGGTTACTATCGCGGCGACATGCTTCTTTGTTGCCAATACAGCGCAGGCGCCTGCGGATACGGCTAGCGATGCGGCGGAGCGGCAGGCCGTTCTCAGCAAGTATTGCTTCATGTGCCATAACGAGAAGCTCAAATCGGGCGGCCTCGCTCTCAGCACGCTGGATCTGGCGAGCCTAAGCAAAGACGCCGAGAAGTGGGAGAAGGTGGTGCGCAAGCTGCGGACGGGGGCAATGCCTCCGGGCAAAATGCCGCGCCCAGACAAGGCCATCGCCGAGCACCTGGTGATCGGGATCGAGACCGAGCTGGACCGGGCTGCGCTTGAAAATCCCAATCCCGGACGCCCGTCGCTGCAACGCTTGAACCGTTCGGAATATCGCAACGCCATCCGCGATATGTTGGCCCTGGAAATCGACGCGGCTTCGATGCTGCCGGCTGATGCCGCGGGCTACGGGTTCGATAACAATGCGGATGCCCTGAGCTTGTCGCCAGCGTTGACGGAACGATATCTCGGCGCTGCGGCGAAAATCAGTCAGATGGCTCTGGCACGCCCGCGAGGCTTGCCCACCCCGGAAACTTTCTTCGTGCCGACCGATCGCAATCAGGCGGTCCGCGTCAGTGACGATCTGCCCTTCGGGTCCCGCGGGGGACTCGCGGTGCGCTACTATTTTCCGGCTGACGGCGAGTACTTGTTTGAAATGCGGCCGAAAGAAAGTGGAGTCGCTGGTGGGTTTGAGGGTATTACAGAAGAACCACATCAGATCGAGGTCAGACTGGATAACGTGAAGGTCTGGGCTGGAACAATTGGCGGCCCGGAATTCGCGCGTAAGCGTGGACCCAATGCCAGTGGCGGCCCTACGGAGGAGGAGATCAATCAGAAGGTCGTCGAGCGGCTCAAGTTTAGCGTGCCAGTGAAGGGTGGCTCGCACTTGATCCAGGCGTACTTCATCGCGAAGACTGCGGCGTACGTCGAAGACCTGTTCGATCCGTCCATACGGCGGGAGAACTACCGCGCCTCAGCCGGCCCGCCAAAGCTTTCCACATTGACCGTTACGGGCCCTCAGTCCGGAACCGCGGCGGTTTCGGATACGGCTAGCCGGAAGCGCATTTTGCTCTGCCGGCCTGCTTCAGCGCAGGACGAGGTATGCGCCAAGAAGATCGTCTCGACACTAGCGCGCGAGGCTTACCGGCGTCCCGTGACCGATGCGGATATTCAAGTGCCACTCGCCTCGTTTCAAGATGGCGCAAAGCGCGCCGGTTTTGAATCGGGCATCGAGATGGCTCTGCGCAGCATTCTGGTAAGCCCGAAATTCCTGTTCCGCTTCGAGGGCCAGCCTGCAGGGCTCGCGGAAAACGCGCCCTATCGCATCAGCGACCTGGAGTTGGCATCCCGGCTCTCATTCTTCCTGTGGAGCAGCATCCCCGATGAGCAGCTTCTGGCTGTCGCGGAAAAGAAGACCCTGCACCAGCCCGAAGTCCTGAAGCAGCAGGTGCGCCGCATGCTGACGGACTCGCGCTCACAGGCAATTGTGGATAACTTCGCGGGTCAGTGGCTATTCATCCGCAATGTGACAACGCACCAGCCAAGTCCCGAGATCTTATTCCACTTCGATGACAACCTGCGTCGGGCGTTCGAACAAGAGACGCAGTTGTTCTTTGAAAGCATCATCCGCGAGAATCGCAGCGTGATCGACCTGCTGGATGCCGATTACACATTTTTGAATGAACGCCTGGCTGAGCACTATGGGATCCCGGGCGTGCGCGGCGAACGGTTCAGGCGAGTCACGCTGCCGGCCGATAGCCCGCGCCGCGGCCTACTGGGCAAGGGTTCGATTCTTATGGCAACCTCCTACGCGAACCGGACTTCGCCGGTGGTCCGCGGCAAATGGATTTTGGACAATGTGTTCGGCGCGCCGCCCCCGCCGCCTCCGCCGAACGTGCCGCTCCTCAAAGAGGAGCGCGATCCGCGCAAGGTGCTGCCGATGCGCGAGCAAATGGCGGCGCACCGTGCCAATCCCGTGTGCGCGGGCTGCCATGCGCAGATGGACCAGTTGGGGTTTGCGCTTGAGAACTTCG
>CAZDGT010000355.1:0-13325 GCA_964504905.1 uncultured Bordetella sp.
TGCAGGAGATGGGCCTGCACCATAATCGGCCCACCAAGAAATCCGCCCGCGTAGTCGGCGACGTCATGGGCAAGTTGCACCCGCACGGCGACGCCTCCATTTACGACGCCTTGGTCCGCATGGCGCAGCCGTTCTCCATGCGCTACCCGCTCATCGATGGGCAGGGCAATTTCGGATCGGTCGATGGCGATCCGCCAGCGGCCATGCGATACACCGAAGTGCGCATGTCCAAGCTGGCCCACGAGTTGCTGGCGGACCTCGACAAGGAAACCGTCGACTTCAAGCCCAACTACGACGAGAGCGAATACGAACCCGAAGTCCTGCCGACGCGCATCCCCAACCTGCTGGTGAACGGCAGCGAGGGCATTGCTGTGGGCATGGCCAGCAAGATCCCGCCGCACAATCTGCGAGAGATCGTGGACGCCTGCATTGCGCTGGTACAGAACCCCGCCATCCAGCTTCCGAAGCTGATCGAGATGGTGCAGGGGCCCGATTTTCCCACGGGCGGTATCATTCTGGGCCGCGAAGGCATCTACGATTACTTCAAGAACGGTCGTGGTTCCATTAAGGTGCGCGCGAAAGCCGCCACTGAGAAGATGGGCAAGGACCGCGAAGCCATCATCGTGACCGAGCTGCCCTACCAGGTCAACAAAGCCCGGCTGATTGAGTACTCCGCCGGACTGGTCAACGAAAAGAAGCTCGAAGGCATTTCCGAGATCCGCGATGAGAGCGACCGCGACGGCATGCGCATCGTGTTCGAACTGAAGCGCGGTGAGCAAGCTGAAGTAGTGCTGAACAACCTGTATAAGCAAACGCAGATGCAGGTCAACTTCGGCGTCATCCTGCTGGCCATCGTGAACGGCCAGCCGCGCGAGCTGGGATTGCTCGATGCGCTTAAGCGTTTCATCGAGCATCGTATTGACGTCATCCGTCGCCGCACCGACTTCCTGCTGCGCAAAGCGCGCGACCGCGAGCACATCTTGCTCGGCTTCCAGCGTGCCCTCACCAATCTGGATGCAGTCATCGCCCTGATCCGCGCCGCCAAGACGCCGCGCGAAGCCCGCGAAGCGTTGATGAACTTCATCACGCCCGCCGAAGCCGCTGCCTACGCCAAGATGGTGGACGCCGATCCGCGAGGCCCGCGTTTCACCGAGCGCCAGGCCCAAGCCATCATCGAATTGCAACTCCAGCGCCTCACCGGCATGGAGCAGCAGAAGATCATCGACGAGCTCGCCGACATTCAGCGCCTGATCGCCGAGTATCTGGAAATCCTCGGTTCCGAAAAAGTTCTGCGCGGCGTGGTGGTCAAGGAACTCAAGGAAGTCCAAAAAGACTTCGGCGATGACCGCCGCACCGAGATCGTCGAAGACACGGGCGAGATCCGGCTCGAAGACCTGGTGCAGGTGGAAGACGTCGCCGTCACCGTCACGCGCGGCGGGTACCTGAAGCGCACGGCCGTCGATACTTACCGCCGGCAGACCCGTGGCGGCAAGGGCCGCATCGGCATGTCCACGCGCGCCGAGGATGTGGTGGAGCACCTGATCATCGCCTCCACGCACGCCTACTTGTTGATCTTTACCAACAAGGGTCGCGTGTACTGGCTGAAGATTTATAACATCCCGGACGCTACTACGACTGGCAAGGGCAAACACAGCTCCGGCCTGATCAACTTGCAGCCGGATGAATCGGTCACCGCGTTCCTGCCGGTGAAAGAATTCGTTGCCGGCAAATTCATCGTGATGGTGACGAAGCAGGGCGTCATCAAGAAATGCGAGCTCACTGAGTTCGATAACCCGTTGCAGCGCGGCATCATTGCGCTAGGCATTGACGAAGGCGATGAACTTTTGGCCGCCCGCTTGACCAACGGCGAGAACTACATCTTCCTCGGCTCGCATGAGGGCATGGCTTGCCGCTTCAAAGAATCCGATGTCCGCCCGATGGGACGTCCTGCGCGCGGGGTCCGTGGTATGGAGCTCGAAGAGGGCGACTATCTGGTCGGCGTCGAGATCGTGGAAGAGGAAGGCCTGATCCTCTCGATTTCCGAGAACGGCTTCGGCAAACGCACTCCGCTCAAGGACTACCGCCTCACCGCCCGTGGCCGCAAGGGCGTCATCAACATGAAGACGACGCCGCGCGTCGGCAAAGTGGTCGGTATTCTTTCCGTGAAGGAAGATTCTGACCTGATGATCATTACCAAACAGGGCCAGATCATCCGTATCGACTCGGGCGAGATCCGCCAAGCCGGCCGCTCCACGCAAGGGGTTCGCTTGGTGAATGTTGAAGCCGGCGACCAAGTGGCCGCCGCCAGCCTCATTCCGGAAGCGGAAGGGAACGGGCCGCAGGAAGATTTGCCGCTACAGTAGGAGTATGGACCAGAAGGAGCAAAGCCTCTTCGCTGCGCTCAAGAACATGGGCAGCGTGATCGTTGCCTACTCTGGTGGCGCCGACTCCGCGTACTTGGCGTGGGCCGCGAACCGTGTTCTCGGCGGGCAAGCGGTCGCGATCACTGCGGACTCGGTCTCTCTACCGGAATCCCACAAAGCCGATGCCGAAGCTTTCGCTCGCGAGCATGGGATCCGCCATGAATACATCGCTACGCATGAATTCGACAATCCAGCCTACGTCGCCAATAATTCTGATCGCTGCTTCCATTGCAAAGATGAGTTGTTCACGCGGCTCGATGAAGTGGCTCGCGAGCGCGGCATTGCGACGGTGGTCTACGGAGTGAATGTAGACGACCTCGGCGACTATCGCCCCGGGCAGGGAGCCGCCAAGCTCCATTCCGTGAAGGCTCCCTTGGTCGATGCCGGACTTACGAAGGCTGAGATCCGTGAGCTATCGAAACGCGCAGGACTCACGACCTGGGATCGCCCGGCGTCGGCGTGCCTAAGTTCGCGCATTCCCTATGGAACGCCGGTGACGATTCAGAACGTCAAGACAGTCGACCGCGGCGAAGAAGCCATCCGCGCCCTGGGCTTCCGCCAATTCCGCGTACGCTTCCACGGCGACATCGTGCGCATTGAAGTGGCTCCTGAAGAACTCGACCGTGCGATGACGCTGGAGATGGCCCGTCAGTTCACCGCCATCTTCAAGCCGCTCGGCTTCCACTACGTCACTCTTGATCTGGAAGGCTACCGGCAGGGCTCGCTGAACGCCGTGCTCCAACACTGATCGCCCATGCCACCGCCAGCACCACAAGGCAGCCGATCATGTTGTACCAGAGGTAGGCGATGGGAGTGAATCGGGCTACGGCGAAAGTGGTTGCCTGGCCCGCCAACACTCCCCAGAACGCGGCAGTGCCTCCGGCGCGTTTCATGAAGAAGGCGACGACGAACACACCGAGCATGCTGCCATAGAACAGCGAGCCCACCTGGTTCACCGCCTCGATCAAAGCTCCGAATCCCTGGGCAAAGTTGGCGAACGCGACGGCATAGATTCCCCAAAACACGGTCGCTACGCGCGAAGCCAGTAAGAAGTGGTGATCCGCGCCCTCGCGATGGAAGTGGCGCTTATAGACGTCGATCATGCTCACGGTAGCCAGCGAGTTGATTTCGCCAGAGCTCGCCGACATCGCCGCAGTGAAGATCACACCCAGGATCAGGCCCACCAGCCCGCGCGGCAAGTAATGCGTGACGAACGAAAGAAAAATATAATTGGTGTCGCTATCCTTGCTGAACTTCCCGGCCTCGCTGCGGACTGCATTCACCTTCTGTTGTGCAGCGCGGAAGTCATCGCCCGACCCGCCGTCCTTAACTTTCATCGCGGCGGACTGGCGTTCGTCCAGCGCTTGCCGATAGCGCGCCTCCAGGGCAGGGTATTCGGCCCTCTGCTCCAGCCGCTTCAATTCCACTGGGTGAAACAGCAGCGGCGGACGTTCAAACACGAAGAACACGAACACCATTGCGCCAATGAACAGAATGAAAAACTGCACCGGTACTTTGGCCATCGCGTTCAGCAACAACCCCAGGCGGCTTTGCCCGATCGACTTTCCCGTCAAGTAGCGTTGGACCTGGCTCTGGTCCGTACCGAAATACGCGAGCATCAGGAACGTGCCGCCGATCAGGCCGCTCCAAACGTTGTAGCGGCTGTTAGGATCGAAGTGCGTATCCACCGCGTTCAAGCGCCCGGCCGCACCAGCGATTCGCAACGTGTCGAGAAACGACACGTCGTGCGGCATCTTCCAGATGGCGATGATCACCGCCAGGATCAGCGCCCCCATGATCATCGCCATCTGCTGGACATCGGCGTAAGTCACAGCCTTGATCCCTCCGGTAGTCGTGTACAAAATCACCAATCCGCCCATCACCATCGTCGTCACATAAAACGGCCAGCCCAGAACTACGGACATCACGATGGACGGCGCCGCCAGTGCAATTCCCGCGCCGAGACCTCGTCCGATCAGAAAGATGATTGTGGCAAGAGTGCGCGTGTTGGCATCGAAGCGCTGCTCGAGATACTCATAAGCCGTATAGACTTTGGCGCGATGAAAGATGGGCACTGCAGTCGCGGAAAGTATCACCATGGCCACCGGCAGTCCAAAGTAAAACTGCACGAAGCGCATGCCATCGACGTAGCCTTGCCCCGTAGTCGAGATGAACGTGATCGCACTGGCCTGCGTCGCCATGATGGAAAGACCCATGGCGTACCATGGCATGGTCTTGCCTGCCAGCAGAAATTGGTTGACGCTGTTCGAGCCGCGCCCACGCCACAGCCCGTAAGAAACCAGGAATGCAATCCAGCCGAACAGGACAATCCAGTCGAGTGGAGTCATCGTTTAGGCGGGAGGCGCGTAGTGTTTCGTGAACAGCCAGAATAGAAAAATGACCACGGCCAGATAGATCAGCACGAAGCGGTAGACTCGGGGCCACTTCCCCAGGAACGGTGGGGGTTCATCGAGAATCACCTTTTCGGGCGTCATTGCTGGACTTTCGCCGCACTCAGCATGTTGGCGAAGAGGCGATACGCTCCGGGAACGCCCGCCGGCAACTCACGAAACCAGACATACGAGGAAAAAATGTAGGCTCCTTTTCCATAGCGAAGGAACAACTCGCCCCCAGGGAGCGGTTGCTCCCCGGGGTCATGCGATTCCAGCACGCTCTGATAGCGAGGGTCCCATTCGGAAGCGAAGTTCAATCCGCGTTCCTGCACCCAGCCTTCAAAGTCGCGCGCGGTGATTTCGTTGGGCGAGTGCAGCAATGGGTGATTAGGATCGGGAAAAGTCACGGGAGCTTCTTCCACCGTGACGCGGTCGCGGCCCGTCTTGATGGGATACGGTCCAACATGCGCCAAGATAGATGACTCTGGGGGTTGTGCATTTGTCGCTGCTCCACCTTCGGGAACGTTGTATTGCACCACGAACGTGCCGCCATCCTCGACGTACTTGAACAGGCGCTGATAGTTCAAACGCAGATCGGCGCGCAGGTTGTAGGCGCGGACACCAGCCACAATCGCATCGTACTTGCTTAGATCCCCGTGCCCGAGATCTTCAGCGGATAGGAGCGTCACTTCGCTCCCCATCTGGCGCAAGGCTTCCGGCACTTCATCTCCCGCGCCGGTAATATAGCCGACGCTGTGCGCCAGCGTCTTGATGTCGCTGCGCACGATCCGCGCTTCGGACGCCGGGAACAGCGTCTGCACGGGGATGTGCGGGTAATCGATGACACGCGTGCTGCTAGCGATTATGCGATCACCTACGGTCGCCACGGCCCGCAAGGTTCCCATCGACTCACCCGTGGGGGGCGCGATGTTGAAAGTAGTCACAGTCTGCTCATCCGCGCCAGCCAGATCAAAGTGCTGCGACGCGGGCTCGACTCTCCATCCGGCAGGAGCTTCCAGGCGCACTTCGCCCGATGCCTTGCCCGTGTTCGCCCGCACCGGAATCTCCACTTGCCGCGACTTGCTATCGGCGAAGACCAGGGCGATCCCGCCGAACCCCACGCTCACCGGGGGAACAATCGCCAACGGCCGCTTTAACTCGCCATAGAGATTATCCACGTAGCGCCGCTCGACCGGACGTTTCAAAACGATCTCGCTGCCGCCGACTTGCAGGCGGAACTCGGCCGACAACACGGGAGCATTTTCCGGGTTGCCGATTTCTTCGGGATTCGGCACCGAATAAGTGGCGCTATCTTTCGGCAGTTCCAGCCAGTAAGGCTGGGAGTAAGGCTGCGTGCCGGGAACATTGACATTGACGGGATACTCGATAGGTTTGTTGAGAGTCAGAACCGCGGATGCGATGGTCGGCGTTGGCACTCCCTCCATTCCCGATAGTTTCACGCCACGCAGAGTAACTTGGCCGGGATTCCGGGCCAGAGCGGTCAGAGTTACTTTGAACGTCCCCCCTGGCGTTACCGCCGGTTTGTCGGAGAGCGCCTCCACTGTCACACCGGCAGCCAGGGCGATGGCTTCGTCCAATTCCGCCAGCCGCGCTTCGGCAATCGGACTCTTACTCGCCGCCGCTACCGACGCCATCACGGGGCGCACTTTCGAAAGAATCGGCAACAACGCTTCTGGATGCGCCGGCACGAATGCGCCGTTGGCCTGGTTCAACAACGTGGTGACTTCAGCGCCACCTTCCATGCGCGCCCAGCCCAGGTTGATGTTCTCCAGAATATCCTTGGTGGCTTTGTCGCCCCGGTCCGTGACGAAATAATTTATGACCGCGCCCTTGCGCTCGGCGGAGCCCATAGCTTGGCTGCGATGCTGGCTGCGGCTCATCCCGGCGATTTCGCTATAGGAATATCCCAGTTCGGGCGAGTATGCGCCGATGTCCACCGCCAATTTGTCCGGGATCTTTTCCACCTCTTTTTGCTGCTCCGGGCTAAATGCCGCCAGATTCGTCATCAGCCGGAGCGCCTGCCAGGTTTTCACATACTTCAGTTGTTCCGGGAAACGATTGGGATCGGCCGCCGCCGTAAACGCTTCTTTGCCCAGGATCGCCGATGCCTGATGCTGCCCGTGCCCGTCGCGCGGAGTCCCCGTGAAGCGCAAGATAACTACGTCTGGCCTGAAGCGGCGAATGGCCCAGACGACATCGCCCAGCACCTTCTCGCGCGGCCACTTGGTGCCCAGCGTTTCATCCGCCGTCTTGGTGAATCCAAAATCAATGGCGCGCGTGAAGTATTGCTCAGCTCCATCAATGCGGCGGGCAGCCAGCAACTCCTCCGTCCGGATGATGCCAAGCTGGTCGCTCTGCTCGCTGCCGATCAGGTTCTGTCCGCCCTCGCCGCGAGTCAGGGAAAGGTAAGCCGTCCGGACATGGCGTCCGCGTGCGAGATATGCCAGCAGAGCGGTATTTTCGTCGTCCGGATGCGCCGCGATCATCATGACGCTGCCGACGTTATTCAATTCTTCCAGCATCAACCGCATCCTGGTTTCGCCGGTCAGGGCTCGCTGCGCTGGCGCCGGAGTGGGCAATAGGGAAGCCAGCAGGGCGACAGCCAAAGCTGCCGCAGGAGCGGTTCGAAGGGTCGACTGGGATCTCACGGCCGTTACTCTAGATGTTATCTTAGCAGTGCAGGAATGACTGGGCGGCTAGCCTCACGCGCAGAGTGTGTGAAAAACTTGCTCGGCCCAAGCGGTTGCTTCGAGGTAGGCTTCTGTGAGTGCGGCTGGTGAAAGTCCGCACCTCTGCGACAATTCTTCCACTTCGCCCCAGTGGCCCAACTCATAGCTGCGGATCAACTGATGAAGGCACGTCAAGAACCTGTCATCCGCGGCGATTCCGAGGAGGGCCTCTGTGACGTCCTTTGCCAATTCAATGTTGCCGAGAGCTTCATCGAGAGGTTGATCGATCAGCGCATCCAGCAGGGAAAACATACCCATGAGGAAGGCTTGGTCGGTGGCGCCAACGTGGGCCAATTCGGCTAACCGCTCGCAGAAACGCGCCCGCACCAATGAGAGTTTTACCAGCTCGCTGGGCTTATTCGTCGCCAGCATGGGCAGCGTCGCTAGAGTTGCCCAGCGGCGAATGTTTTGTTCTCCCAGAGCCAATAGCGCTCGAATGATCGACTGAATCTTAGTACTGCGTTGAAACATGGCGGAGTTGGCGTAACGCAGCAGCTTGTATGTCAGCGAGACGTCCTCTCGAATGATTCGAACCAGGCACTGGAAATCCAAGTCGGCCCGCTGCACCTCGCGTAGAAGCTGCAAGCAGGTGGTCATAACCGCTGGGATTTGGCGGCTGCGGACCACCACTGGCCGCGCGAAGAAATAGCCCTGGAACAGGTCGTAGCCGGCACGCCGCGCCCACTCAAATTCAGCGTGGCTCTCTACTTTTTCCGCCAGCATCAAGACACCCCGCCGCTGATATGTGTCGAGCATATGTTGCTGTTCCTGCCGGGAACTCTGGCGCATATCCACTTTAATTACGTTGGCGATGTGCGCGAGCGGCGCGAGAGCCGGGCCATCGACGAAATCATCAAGGGCCAGAGAGTAACCCTCTTTTTGGATGCTCTGGCACAACGCCACCAGATCCTTGCTGGGCACGACCGTCTCCAGAACTTCTATCACAATGGACTCGCGCGGCAGAGCCAGGTGCATGTGCTCCAACAAGAGCCGATGATCGAAATTTACAAATGCCTTCGCATTGCCCAAAAGCTTTTCCGCTCCGAAAGATAGGAGCGTGTTCGACAGCACTTGCATCGTCGCTGCCGCGGCTTCGGTGCCATCGAAGGTATTGCTTGTCACATCCGATCGGAATAATAGTTCGTAGCCATATAGCTTTCTTTGGCGATCGAATATGGCTTGTCGTGCAACAAATACGTCCACGCCGTTTTATCGGCTGAATCGTTGGAAAGGATTAAATCCCGTACAATGCCGTGTTTATTGACGCGTATTGTGGGTATTTTCCTCCATTTCAAGCATTGCCCGCCAGACGGCAATCCACAGCCCGTTTTGCCTCTGCAATACCCAAAGATCGCGGCCGGTTGCATGGTAGCGTTCACCGGAACGCTCATAGACCATGTCATATCGAAAGGTGGCCACAGCGGTGTCGCCCGCCGTATCGATTTGGTCTTCGTGAGTGTTGAATTCTTGAATTCTGGCGTTCTGACAAAAATCCCGGAACCCGGAGAGAAAGGCTTCCCGCCCTTTGACCCGCGCGGCGAAACCGGGGACAACCATGATGATCTCTGGATGCACCATCGAGGCAAGGTCGTCGACCCGGCCATCGAGCCATGTTTGGTTGATTCGATGCATGGCCGCAGCGGCATCGCCGCGCATGGATTCGTCTGCCATGAGCTGCTCACTTCAGCTGAAAGCCGGGTTATGCAAGGTCGTAGCGATCGAGGTTCATCACCTTGGCCCAGGCCGCCACGAAGTCTTTCACGAACACTTCTTTCGCGTCGTCGCACGCATAGACTTCCGCGAGTGCCCGGAGCTGAGAGTTAGAGCCGAACACCAGGTCGACGCGCGTGCCGGTCCACTTCACTTTGCCGGTCGCGCGATCGCGGCCCTCGAACACGCCTTCGGTGGAGGAGGGCTCCCACTTGGTACCCATGTTAAGCAGGTTGACGAAGAAATCATTCGTTAACGTCTCCGGCCGGTCTGTGAACACTCCGTGTTTGGACTCCCCCGCGTTTACATTGAGGGCGCGCAAGCCGCCGATGAGAACTGTCATCTCAGGAGCCGTCAGCGTCAGCAACTGTGCCCGGTCCAGCAACAGTTCCTCCGCGGGAAGAGGCTGCCCGTTTCGCAGATAGTTGCGGAACCCATCGGCCACTGGTTCCAGCGGCGCAAAGGAATGCGCATCGGTCTGCGCCTGCGATGCGTCCGTGCGCCCCGGCGCGAAAGGTACCTTCACATCCTGCCCGGCTTTCTTCGCCGCTGCCTCGACGGCCGCGCAGCCACCCAGAACAATCAGGTCGGCCAGCGAAACCTTCTTGCCGCCGGACTGCGCAGCGTTGAACTCCTTTTGGATCCCTTCGAGCGTCTGCAGGACCTTCGCCAGTTGCTCTGGCTGGTTAGCTTCCCAATCCTTCTGCGGCGTCAAGCGAATGCGTGCGCCGTTCGCGCCACCGCGTTTATCGGAGCCGCGGAACGTCGATGCCGATGCCCATGCCGTCGTGGCGAGCTGAGAGATCGACAGTCCCGACGCGAGAATCTTGGTCTTCAAAGCGGCAATGTCCTGCTCCCCGATCAACGGGTGATCCACTGCGGGAACCGGGTCCTGCCACAGCAGCGATTCCTTCGGAACCAGTGGTCCCAGATACCGCGAGATCGGGCCCATATCGCGATGCGTCAGCTTGTACCAAGCCTTGGCGAACGCGTCGGCGAACTCCTGCGGATGGTCGAGGAAGCGCTTCGCGATCGGCGCATAGTTCGGGTCCATCCTCAAGGAAAGATCCGTTGTGAGCATGAACGGGGCGTGCCGCTTTGAAGGATCGTGCGCATCGGGCACGGTGCCTGCGCCAGCGCCGTTCTTAGGCGTCCATTGATGCGCGCCAGCAGGACTCTTCGTGAGCTCCCACTCAAAGCCGAACAGGTTCTCCAGGTAGTTGTTGCTCCACTTGATCGGAGTCGTGGTCCAGGCACCTTCCAAACCGCTGGTGATGGCGTCAGCGCCGCTGCCGGTGCCGAAGCTGTTTTTCCAGCCGAAGCCTTGTTCCTCAATGGGAGCGCCCTCGGGCTCGGCGCCTACATATTTGCCCGCATCGGCAGCGCCGTGGGTCTTGCCGAACGTGTGCCCGCCGGCAATGAGCGCAACGGTCTCCTCGTCATTCATCGCCATTCGGGCGAACGTTTCGCGGATATCGCGCGCCGCTGCGACGGGATCGGGTTTTCCGTTGGGCCCCTGCGGATTCACATAAATCAATCCCATTTGAACCGCGGCCAGAGGATTATCCAGCTCACGGTCGCCCTTATAGCGCTCGTCTCCCAGCCACGTGCTCTCAGCGCCCCAGAACACGTCTTCTTCCGGCTCCCACACGTCCACGCGGCCGCCGCCAAAACCGAAAGTCTTGAACCCCATCGACTCCAATGCGACGTTACCAGCAAGAACCATGAGATCGGCCCACGAAATCTTCTTGCCATACTTCTGCTTGACCGGCCACAGTAACCGCCGCGCCTTATCCAGGCTGGCATTGTCCGGCCAGCTATTGAGCGGCGCAAAACGTTGTGTGCCGGAGCCAGCGCCGCCACGGCCGTCGCCGATGCGGTAGGTCCCTGCGCTGTGCCACGCCATACGAATGAAAAACGGACCATAGTGGCCATAGTCGGCAGGCCACCAAACCTGCGAATCCGTCATCACGGCATGCAGGTCTTTGATCACGGCGTTCAGATCGAGGCTCTTGAACTCCTCGGCGTAGTTAAACGCTTTTCCCATCGGATCGGAAAGGGGCGAGTTCTGGTGCAGAATCCTTAGATTGAGCTGGTCCGGCCACCAGCCCGCATTCGTCGGGGCCCCAGCCACCGTGTTTCTGCGAGGGCCAACCTTTACCGGGCACTTGGCTTCCGTGGGATTGCTGGGGACAGACGCCGCTGTCCCGGTGAGTTCTTTCTCCATCTGATGATTTCTCCTTCGAAATAGTCCAAAAAATTAACGGGAAGCGCGCCGCGGTGCGCACTTCGCGCAGAGCCCGCGGAATATGAGTTCGCTTTCGCGAACCACACGCTTACCCAGGGAACCCGAGGCAGGCTTGGGCACGTCGTACCATTCCATGTCCTCAACATTACCGCAGCGGTCGCAGATGAAGTGGTGATGCCGCATGCCTTTCGCGTCGTATCGCGCGGCTCGACCCTCCACAGCCACTTCACGCACTAAACCCGCCTGCACCAAGTCCCGCAAATTATTATAAGTCGTGGCCCTGGAAGAGCGCGGATCGACGCGATTCACGGCTTCAAAAATTTCGGTAGCCGTGGGATGCCGGTTGTGCTCCATCAGGAATGCCATCACGGCGTAGCGCTGCGGAGTGCATCGCAACCCGCCGCCTTCCAAGGATCGTTTAATCGCCTCGGCGTCCATCAAGTATTTAGACTATATCTAATCTGAGATGTTGTCAAGAGTGAGCCTTAAGTGCCTTGCCACTGAGTTTCGTTACTCTTGTTGAAGTATGAAAATCGCCTTACTATTCGCCTTTCTTGTTGATATAGCATTGGGACAAACAAAGGCGCCAATACTTCAGGAGGGATTCGTCGATGTCTCTGGAGCGAAGATTTATTACAAGGATTCCGGCGGGCGCGGGACGCCGGTTATTTTTCTCCACGCCTCCACCGGGAGCGCGGAAGTGTGGGAACGCCAAATACCGGCTTTCACTCGCGCAGGCTACCGGTTCATCGCATACGATCGCCGCGGATTCGGCCGTACGGCGGCCGATGCAAAAGGCCCAGCCTCCACTGGCCCCGACGATCTGCGGGCCTTGGTCGACCACCTGAAAATTGATAAATTTCACCTGGTCGGCACGGCGGGCGGCGGATTTGTGGCGATGGATTTCGCGATTTCGTATCCCCAACGCGTGCGCAGCTTTACCTTGCTCTGCTCCCAGGGTGGCGTGCAAGACGGGGATTATCGGGAAGCAATCCAGCGGCTGGTTCCACAGGGCTTCGACAAGATGCCAGAAAGCTTTCGCGAACTCTCGCCTTCCTATCGCGTGGAGAATCCGGAGGGTGTCGAGCGCTGGTCCATATTCGAAAGCCGACATCGCGCACCTGAAACGGTACGCGGGCCTGCTCAGCCCGTCAAGAATCGGGTGACGCTTGCGCTACTTGAAGGAATCAAGATTCCGACGCTAGTGATCGCCGGCGACGCGGATCTCTACGCACCGCCGGCGCTCATGCGTCGCATTGCGGATCGCATCAAAGGCTCCCAGTTTGTGGTGTTCCCGGATGTCGGGCATTCCGTCTGGTGGGAGGCTCCGGAGAAGTTCAATCGCACCGTGCTGACCTTCATCGCCAAACATTAGGAGTTTGAGTCATCCGCGCCAGCGCTTTACCCAAATCAGTTGATCACTATTCTGGAAGAATGAGTATCCAGGTCCACGAGCGGGCCGCCAACACCGATTTGTCCTTTTAGGCGATGGCTTTCCCGTCTACGCTCGAGATTGTCCGTGACCGGTCCTGATACTCTACCAGAGTCGGACTGAGCATCGATCAGATATCCTCTTTGATCAGCGAGCTCAACCTCTATCGCACCTGAATCCGCAAGCGCACGGATGGGCGCAGGGCTTATTTGGGAGATTCTAATTGCACCGGATTTGGTCTGCGCATGAACGGAGCCTGTAAGCTGGAAAGCGTCTATGCTGCCGGAAGTGTTGTTAGCGACGACAGATCCGGTTGCATTGTCGATGCTGATGCTCCCGGAACGCGTTGTCGAGTGAACTCCGTCCGAG
>CAZDGT010000356.1:0-2829 GCA_964504905.1 uncultured Bordetella sp.
TAAGCTCCTGTTATTGCTGGTATTTGTAATCTTTGTGGCGTCCTGCAGCCGGGACCCCAAGGTGCAAGCACAGCGCTATGTGGCGAACGGCAATAAGTTCTACGAAAAAAACAAATATAAGGAAGCGTCGATCATGTACCGGCGCGCCTTACAAAAGGACCTGCGTTTCGGCGAAGCCTACTACCGGCTCGCGCTGGCTGATATCCAGCTGGGATCTTACGCAGATGCGGTGCGTTCGCTGCGGCGCGCCGTGGAGTTGCAACCTGATAACGCCGATGCGGTCGTCAAATTGATAGACATCTTTATGGTTGCCGTGGCACAGGACCGGGAACACGGCGACGAATTGCTCAAGGAAGCAAAAGAACTGGCCGACAAGCTGCTGCAAAAAGACCCGAATTCCTACGAAGGCCACCGCATCGAAGGTCAACTGGCATTGCTGCGGAACGATGCTCCCGCGGCAGTGAAGGAGTTCGAAGCGGCCACCCGGGCCAATCCGAACGAGAACAGTCTGTCACTGGCCTACTTTCAGGCGCTGGCTGCCAACCACCAGCCCGCCGAGGCCGAGAAACTGGGCCTGAGCGTAATCGAAAAGAACAAGAACTTTTCGCCCATGTACGACGCGCTCTACCTGTTCTACATGGACGCCAAGCAGATTTCGCAGGCGGAGGAGGTTCTTAAGCGGAAAGTCGACAATAATCCGCAGCAGCCGAACGTCCTGATACAACTGGCGGGGCACTATTTATTCACCAAACAGCGCGACCAGCTAGATAGCGTCATGCTGCGCCTTTCCAACGAGAAGCAGTTTCCCGAAGGACACTTGCTGGCCGGCGATTTCTTTTTCTTCCGTGCGCGCGAATTCGAAAATGCACGCGTGCAGTATGAGGCTGGCCAGAAGGCTTTCCCCAAGGATAAGGCGCTCTATCAGAAACGCCTGGTGGAATTGTTGGCCACCACGGGCCGGAATCCGGATGCCAATCAGCTGCTGGCGGCGATCCTAAAAGACAATCCCAAAGATAACGATGCGATCGCTATGCGCGCGGCATTGATGTTGGTTACCGGTGACTTGGCGCAAGTCAATCAGGCGGCTAACGATTTGCAATCGCTGGTTGCCAAAACACCCGACAATCATTTGCTGCGCTTCAATCTGGCGCGGGCCTACGCTGCGAAGAACGACCTGGATCAGGCGCGCCTGCAACTCGAGGCCGCCATCAAGATTCGCCCGGATTTTGTTCTGGCACGGGATCTGCTGTCGCGGATCTATCTGAATAAAGGCGATTACGCCAGAGCCTTGAAGGAGGCTGACGAAGTAATCGCCTTGAACAAGGATGACCTGCCGGCGCGGCTCAATCGGTCGAGCGCGCTGATGGGCATTGGGGATACGCGGAAAGCCCGCCAGGAGCTCGACTTGATTCTGCAAACGTCACCCAACAATCCGGATGCCCGTTATCAAGCCGGCTACCTTGCTTGGCAGGAAAAGGACTACAAGAACGCCGAACAGGTTTTTGGCGAGTTGCATAAGGCCAATCCCAAAGATTCGCGCGGTCTGATCGGAATGATCGAGACCATGGCGAGTCAGAACCGGATTCCCGCTGCCGTCAAATTGATGGAAGATTCGGTGGCCCGCGAGCCGCAGCGCCAGGACCTTCGGTTGGCGCTGGCAAATATATATGTGCGCGATCAGCGTTTCGACGACGCCATTGTACTTTTGCAGGAACTGCTGAAGTCCGATCCAAAGTCGGCCGATCTCTTGCTGCGCCTGGCCGAAACGCAGCGCCGCAAGGGCGATGTGAATGCCGCCATCGATACCTTCCGCCGCGCCAGTCAGTCGGCGCCGGGAGATCCCAGGCCCCTTCTGCAATTGGGCCTGCTCATGGATGGCACTGGGCGCCGCGAACAGGCCAAGCCAATCTATGAGCAGGTTCTGAGAATTCAGCCGGACCAACCCGTAGCACTCAACAACCTGGCATTCATCAAGGCGGAAGAAGGCCAGGATTTGGACGAAGCCTTAACCATGGCGCAGCGCGCACGCCAGGGCATGCCCCGCTCGACCGACATCATGGATACGCTGGGCTGGATCTATCTCAAAAAGAACCTGAGTGATGATGCGATTCGGACCTTCAAGGAATTGCTGCAAGCCGACCCTACCCGCGCCTCCTACCACTATCATTACGGAATGGCGTTGCTGCAGAAGGGCGACAGGCCTTCCGCCAAGAGGGAACTTGAGATAGCCATGAAGTTCAATCCCTCCAAAGACGACGCCGGGAAGATCCGCCAGCTTCTGGCCAGCATGTAGGTGGATGAATCCTTGCTGACGCGCTCGCCGGCTGTTCCTTACATCCTTCCGTTTGCCGTATTCATGGGATTGATCGGATTGGCGCAGGTGATGCCAATGCCCGCGCTGGCCGATCAGTTGCTGCGTTTGGGTATTATGGCGGCGGTGTTGTTGTGGGTCGCGCGCCCGGTGCTGGATTTCCGCGTTCGCCACTGGGGCGGTACTCTTCTGATGGGAGTCCTGATCTTTGTTCTGTGGATCGCGCCGGATCTGCTGTTTCCGTCCTACCGCCATTTCTTCCTATTTGACAACTCCCTGGTAGGCACTGCCCGCAGTTCGCTCTCCGAGGCCGCGCGCCACGATGCACCCGTGTTGTTTTTGCGAAGCGTGCGTGCCGTGATCGTTGTGCCTATCATCGAAGAGCTATTCTGGCGCGGCTGGATGATGCGCTGGCTGATCGCGAACGATTTCGAACGGATGCCGCTGGGAGCCTACTCCGCGACTTCCTTCTGGGTGGTCGCGCTGCTGTTTGCGAGCGAGCATGGTCCATACTGGGA
>CAZDGT010000357.1:0-10838 GCA_964504905.1 uncultured Bordetella sp.
CAGAGGGCGAGTTCGTCCACATGGAGCGCACGGACGGAATGGCCTACAACAACATCCGCACTGCGTTGATGAAGGCGCAGACGTCACTCAAGACGCGGCTGCCAACATCGGTGCTCAATGCACATCTGCGAAACACGCCAACCTACGTGCCACGTTATGTCACTTGGATGAATTTGTTCCAGAATCCGGGCGGTATGCCGATCGTCGTCGACGGCCAAATGATCGGCGTGCTCGGCGTGGGCGGCGGAGCAGGCACAGGCGGTGACGAGCAATGCGCCATCGAAGGATTGAAAGCAACCTTCGGCGATCACGTCACGCTGCCGGTTTATCCGGCACAATAGAGCAGAGCAATTTTCATCCGGGGCGCGGGGGCACGCTACGCCACAAAGGCTAGTAGGGGTAGCCCTTTAGTCGCGGCGTGCCCGGCTTCCAGTCCGGGAGCGGCGCGTATTTGTCGCCCAGCGGCATCTTCACTGCCGCTAGATTCCGCTGGTCGAGGACCTGGTCTTCGGGGATCACGCCGTTGATGAACAGCAGATACGCCGTCAGGCCGTAGACCTCGTCTGGTGTCAGCGTCCCTTCGCGATTGAGCGGCATCCCGCGATTGATGTAGTCCCAGACCGTCGTGGCGAACGGCGCGCGAAGCGGCAGGATGCGACCCCGCGCCCAGACGTCGGGATTCGTGGGATCCTTGCTTTTCAGAATCGGCGCCGCGCCGCCGGTGCCGTTGGCGCCGTGGCATGCAGCGCATCCTTTCGAGCGATACGTAAGAGCGCCTTCCTTGGCGCTGCCTTTTCCCGGCGGAAGTTCCTCGCCAGTTGGACCGATCGAGATGTCGCGCGCGCGGATCTCCTCGGCAGACGGCGTGCGTCCAATGCCGTACGGCCCCTGCGCCCACGCCGGAAGGCTCATCAGCAACGAGAACGCGACCGGCAGGACTCTACGCGAAGCCATTGGTCACGCTCCCATCCTTCGCGATCTTCCATGGCTGCACCGAGTTGTCGTTCCCCGGCACGCTAAACGTCTCATCGAAGGTCTTGTTCCAGTACTTGGCGATCTGCTCGCGCGTCGGCTGCACCTGGCCAAGCTCGTCGACGCAGCGCGACAGGATCTCTGTCTCGCTGCCGTCCCACTGCCACCCGTAGGTGAACAGGCAATGCGCCATCCGCTGCGGCGTTCCCTGGAACTGCGCCTTGTTCCATTTCTTGCCGCCGTCGGTGGAGACCTCCACCTGCTTGATGGCGCCGCCGCCGGACCAAGCCAGGCCACGGATTTCGTAGAAGCCCTTGCCTGGCAGCCGCTGTGCACCGGACGGGTACGTGATCACGGACTTCGGACCGATCTGGTAAGAGAGCGCAGCCTCTTTCTTATCCTGATCGAGATGGCCAAAGTCGTTGTAGTTCATGTAGTAGCGGTCCACCAGCTTGATGCGCTGCACCCACTTGGTGTGGAGAATGCCTTCGAAGCCCGGCACCATCAGGCGCATGGGGAATCCATTCTGCGGCCGCACCGCCTCGCCGTTCATGCCGTAGGCGACGAAGCAATCGTCCATTGCCTTGGCGACCGGCATGCTCGACGCGCCCTTCACTTCTTCCGAGCCCTCGGCGACGAACCACTTGGCGCTGCCTTTCAAGCCGCACTCCTTCAGCAGCGTGGACAGCAGCACTCCGGTCCACTCCGCATTGCTGGTCATGCCGTGCGTTTCCTGCACGGTCTTGGCATGCCGCGACGCTCGGTTGCCGGCGCACTCGATGAAGTGCAGGCGCGTCACCGACGGGAGGCGCTTCAGGTCGTCCACGGTGAAGGTCAGCGGACGATCCACCAGGCCGTGAATCATCAGCGTGTGCTTCGCAGGATCGATATCCGGCAGGAACGAACCACGCGTCGTCGCGTAGTAATGGAGCGAGGACGGCGTGATGACCCCGACCTGATCCTGTAACGGGCTCGCGACATGGAACGTGAGGCCGAAGTTGTCGGGCGTGTGCCTGCTTCCGTGCGGGATGCGGGCCGAGGTGATGTACTTCGACCTCGCGCCGTAGCCAATCTCGCCCTCCCGCTCGCCTTTGATCATCGGCGGCTGGGCTGGAGCTTGCCCGAAGGCGGGCGCTGCAGCACTCAAGGTGAGGCCGCCTGCTAAGGCGGCTCCGTTTCTTAGGAACTCTCTTCGAACAGGTCGTTTCTCGCGCATTGATGCTCTCCTTGCAGAACGAATCCGCGGGGGAATCGGTCGAGGCTTTTCACAGTGTACACCCACGACCGCTCCGCCGCGCGGATGGTCATGTCCTGCCGATCCTGGGTCAGAGGCAGTTCAACTACCAGTCGCGGCGGCGTGCCTTCAGCCGTACCGACCGGAGGTTGCTGGGCTCATACAGTGGCTGACCGGTCGTATTCGTCCGACCGCAATCAAGGAGCCTCAGGATGACACGTGTATTCACGATCAGAGCCGCAGCGATTCGGGTTTGTGGTTCGTGCCGTTCTGGAACAATTTAAGTGGCCTCACCATGCGTGGATGTGGCCACTAGGTGTAATGAGCCGTCATGAACGCCGCGCTGCCATGCGTTCCGGCCGCAGCAGCAGAGCCGCAGCCGCTCCCACAACGCAGAGCAGCACGAGTTGTAGATCACCCGCCGCTTGCCACCCCCAGGCGTTGGCCAGCCAGCCAATCGTGAAACCCGCCAGCGACGCCGAGGTGTAAAAACTGGTAACGAAGACCCCCGCCGCGCGGTCCGCGAGGACGCCGGTGACCGCCCTCACATGGCAGGCCGCGAGGTTCACGTAAATCGTCCCGCCGAACACGATGCCGAAAACCAATACGAGCGCCGCTTGACCAAAGAAATCCCGGGGACCGTGGAACAGGAAGTATCCGATCACCGCCCCGGCCAGGAGGCCGCATCCCAGCACCCGCCGCGGCGAGAAACGGTCTCCCAACCACCCGCCGCCGACCGACATCAATGCACCGAAACCGTAAAGACTCACGATCTTGCCGGCGTCGGCGGGCGAGTAGTGGATGTACTCGCGGAGGAAAGTTGGATACATGCCGAGAAAGCCGTAGGTGGCCAGACCCGCCATAACACTAAGGAACAGCAGAACGGCGGTGTTCCAATTGCGCAGTGTGCCGGCTCCTCCAGCCATCGCATCTTCTCCGTTCGCCCCGGCGCGGTTCGCTTCGCTGAGCCAGGGACGCACGAAGGCCGCAACCACACCGATGAGAACTAATCCGATCAGCCCGAAGGCGATCATTGGCGCCCGCCAAGTGCCGTAGTTGACGAGCA
This sequence comes from uncultured Bordetella sp., assembly GCA_964504905.1. Lineage (GTDB taxonomy): Bacteria > Acidobacteriota > Terriglobia > Bryobacterales > Bryobacteraceae > Palsa-187. The sequence continues at coordinate 3,273 of CAZDGT010000357.1, forward strand.
TGTGGGCGCCCAGCGCGGGGCCGATAATGGCGCCGATTCCATACGTGCCATTCACGGCGCCGACGCCAATGCCGCGATGGCGCGCGAAATAGCAGGAAAACACTGCCAGCAGCGCGGTTAATTGCATCGCTTCACCGATTCCGGTGAGGGCCCGGTAGAACAGCATGTCCAGGAAACCGGCGGAAGCAACCGTGACTATGGTAGCCGCGGAGAAAATGAAGATCCCGATCTGCACCACGGCCTTGCGTGAGTAGCGCGACATGAGATAGCCCGTGGGCACGCCCGCGAGCGCCATCCCCAGCGTAAACACCGTTGACATCAGTCCAGCCTGCGGCAACGTAAAGGCGTATTCGCGCCGCACGTCGGTGAGCATCATGGGGAAGAGCGCTCGATCCATGGCATTGATCGCGTAGGACAGCAACAGAACGGCGATGCCAATCTTGGCGAAGACGCCCGCCGAAGGATCGTTACTCGCCTTGATATCGGCCGCAGATCTCGACTGGCTCATGGTGCTCCTTAGCGTGGGGAACGGGCAGCTTACCCGTTCTGCGTCACATACCAGTCGTAAATCTCTTCGCCGGTCATGAATACGACCCCGGGCCGCTTGGAAATGTGTTCCAGCGCCTCTCGAAAATAACGCACGCGGTGCGGCACTCCCATCAGGTAGGGATGAGCGACCAGCGCCATGACTCGCGCCGATTCCTTGGCGTCCGCATACAACTGCTCGAACTGATCAATCGCGCGATCGCGATACTCCAAGGCTCTGTGATGCTGCACCGCGATCATCGCCACATCGTTGCACTCCTGGGTGTATGGGATGTTCACGATCGTCCCTGTGCGTGTGGCGAGGCGAACTGGGCAGTCGTCGAGCACCCAATCGCAAACGTAGTCGTAGCCTTCCTCGGCCAGGATGTCGGGCGTCTCCCAAGTCTCGGTAAGGCCGGGCCCCAGCCAGCCGCGCGGACGGCGGCCGGTGAAGGCGCTGAGGGCGTTAGTGGTCTTCACGATGTCTTCCCGCTCGTCCGGAACCTTCTGCATGTTTTTCTGCGAAAAGCCGTGACCGATAAATTCCCAGCCCCGGTCGCGGGCGGCCTGGGCAATCGGCTCATAAGCGGCAATGGCCGATCCGTTGATGGCGAGAACGGCCCGGATCTTTAAATCATCGAGCACCTCGAGGAAACGCCAGAAGCCGACGCGATTCCCGTACTCATGCCAGGCCCAATTGGGAATGTCGGGACTAGCAGCGGTGCCCGCGGGCGGAGGCAGAACCGTGCGCGGCATCACTTCAAGCGGGTTCCAGATCTCGATGTTGACGATCACCCAAACGGCCAGGCGCGCTCCCCCAGGCAGCGTCAGGCGCGGGCGCTCGGTAATGGCGGAATAGGGAATGCGTTCGATGGGGAGCACTTGGAGCACCTCTCGCGGGGAATGAAATCTCTCTTCCTCTGTTCGTCAGGGACAAGAGGCAATTAAGGACTGATTATACACGGCGATCCAACTCCCTTCCTCATCCGGCAAGCCAATCTGATTCTGAAAGCTGACACGATGCTACACTCGCTCTACACGCATGCGAGTCTTGCTATTCCTGTGGTTTGCTCTCACTGCGTTCGCAGAACGTCCTTACGTGCTGCTCATCTCGCTCGATGGGTTCCGCAGTGATTACGCTCAGAAGTACCATGCCCAGAACCTGCTTGAGATGGCCGAGCAGGGCGCATCCGCCAAAGGCCTGATTCCGTCGTTCCCATCACTGACCTTTCCAAATCACATCACTCTAGTTACGGGCATGTACCCGGAGCACCACGGCATTGTCGGCAACAACCTCTACGACCCTGTCCGCAAGCAGGAATTCTCGATGTCGGCAGCGTCTACCGATGGGAGCTGGTATAAAGCGAAGCCTCTCTGGGTGCTGGCCGAGCAACAGGGAATAAGGACAGCGTGCATGTTCTGGCCGGCGAGCGACGCCGAGATTGATGGTGTGCGTCCTTCGGCATGGTTCAAGTACGACGGCCGTGTTCCCAATCAAAAGCGGGTTGATCAGATACTGACGTGGTTGAAGCTGCCTGAACCGCAGCGTCCGCATTTTCTTACGCTGTATTTCGACGATGTCGATAGCGCAGGGCACACCTATGGTCCCGATGCTCCGGAAACTGGCGCGGCCGTGCAGCGCGTGGATGCGCTGATCGGAGAACTGCGGAGGGGGATTGCCGGGAGCGGACTGCCTGTGAACATCATAGTGGTGGCGGATCACGGGATGCAGTATGCGCCGGAGTTGATCGCTCTGGCGAGTTTCACGGATCTCTCGGGAGTGCGGGTGATCTCCGGCGGACCGTTCGCGCTTCTGTATTCGCCGGATGCCGGGACGACCGAGCGTCTGTATCGAGACCTGCACGGCAAGAGCCCGAAGTTCGAAGTGTATCGGCGGATGGACGTTCCGGAACATCTGCATTATTCGGCCGATCCGCGTATTGGAGACTTGGTCGTGATCGTGAATGAACCGGTCCAATTGACAGTGAGGGAGCAGCCGGGAGGCCATGTGTCTCCTGGAAGGCATGGTTTCGATCCGGCGCGTTTCCCGACCATGAGAGCCATATTCGTGGCTGCCGGTCCGAACATCCGCAGACGCGCGAGGCTGGGGTTGGTAGAGAACACGGGAGTGATGCCGTTTATTGCCAAGATCCTCAACCTGAAACTGCCCCCAGGATTGGACGGGACGGACAAATCGTTTCGCAGAGCGTATCGGCCTTAGGCTTGCCGCTCACGCGAGAATAGCTTCGATTTTTTGTAGCTCGGCATCACTGAAGGACAGATTGGCAATGGTAGCCACGTCCTGATCCACTTGTTGGACCGTGCTGGTGCCGATGAGCGCGCTGGTGCAGGCATTGGAGCGCAGCACCCAGGCGAGCGCCATCTGCGCCAGGCTCTGGCCCCGTTGCTGGGCGAGCTTGTTTAGTTCGCGCGCCTTGCGGATGCGAACGTCGTCTACATCCTTGGGCTGCAGGAACCCTTCCGGGCGGGCGGCGCGCGACCCCGCCGGGATGTTGCCTTGCAAGTAGCGATCGGAGAGTAACCCTTGGGCCAGGGGTGAAAACGCGATCCCGCCTATGCCTTCTGTTTCCAGCGTGTCGAGCAAGCCCTCTTCCGGCGCCCGCCGGAACATTGACCAGGCGAACTGGTGAATTAGAAACGGAGTATTCAAGCGGCGCAGGATGGTGGCCGCTTCCACCGTCCGCTCGGGCGGATAATTCGAAATGCCGGCGTAAAGAGCTTTGCCGGAGCGGACCGCCTGGTCCAGCGCTCCCATGCTCTCTTCCAGCGGCGTGTTGGGGTCGGGCCTGTGGTGATAGAAGATGTCCACATATTCCAGGCCCATGCGCTTTAGACTCTGGTCCAGGCTCGCCAGCATGTATTTGCGCGATCCCCACTCGCCGTATGGCCCGGGCCACATGTTGTAGCCGGCCTTCGTAGAGACGATCATTTCGTCCCGATAGGGAGCTAGGTCCATCCTCATGGCAAGCCCGAAGGTCGACTCCGCGGAGCCATAGGGCGGCCCATAGTTGTTCGCCAGATCGAAGTGCGTGATTCCGAGATCGAACGCGCGCCTCAGCATGGCGCGGCTGTTCTCTAGGCTGTCAACGCCGCCGAAATTGTGCCACAATCCTAACGAAATAGCGGGAAGAAGAATGCCACTGCGGCCACAGCGGCGGTACACCATGCCGTCATAGCGTTGCTCATTTGCAAGATACACGCTGTCGGATCCTCGGTACTCTAGCGTATCGATGCGGTCAAGCTTGTGCGGAGAGCCCTAATTTCGCGCCTCCGGACCCATGGCGATGAACTGGAGAGTGGCGCCTTCAGGCCCAGTCCCGTCGTAGTGCATCTGATTCGGAATATCGTGGACGACTCCGCCCGGCCCTACGGCAACAACGTTATTCTTATCGAATTTCGCTCCGGTGCCGATGAGGAACGTTCCGGCCAGAACGGTGATGAAACGCTCATTCTTATGCGAGTGAGGCTGACTCCATACATCGGGATTCCGCTTTGTGATTTGCACGTACAAACCGGGCTTTGAGGGATCGCCAAAGAGAAGCGCCGTCTTATTCGCGTCTTCAGGACGACCCTTCCATGCAAACTGTTCGGGCAGCCTGTAGTCTCTCGCATTGCGGTCGATGGTAACAGCGTCTGCCCCGTACGCGGCCATCAAGCTCTCCAGCTGTGAAAGAGCCGGAGCAGTTTGCTTGTTCCTCCTCGCCGCTGGGTGAGAAAAAACGGCCAGCGCAAGGATTCCCACTATAGGCGCTATGCGCCAAAGACTGCGATTACCAGGTTTGAACATAGTTGCGTGAATTTCCTTTCCTTCGGCAGTGTATCATTCGCGGCGATTGCCGCGAGATGAACTTTGTCTCGCGACGGTCTAAAGATAACGACAGATTGTCAAGCGCTAGATTTGACAGAGAGTGCGTTGCCGAGTATACTGGCGCTAACCAACCGAGAGCGCGTTGGCTACCGACCACGTAGGTTCCAGACAGGGTCTGCTCTGGGCGCCAGTTCCCAAGAAGTACTCCTAAATTCGGGAGGAAAAGATGTTTTGCAGACCCCAAGCCGCGCTCGTGCGCGGGTTTTCGTGGATCCCCAGGTGCTTTCTGGCGCTGATCGCGCCGATCACGCTCTTCGCGCAGGCACAACAACCGTTGACAGAGGCGCAGAAAGAGTTTTTCGAAAATAATATCCGTCCTGTATTCGCCCAGAATTGCGCTACCTGCCACAACGATTCGAAGGCGGGCGGCCTCCACCTCACCTCGCGAGAAGATCTATTAAAAGGGGGCGCATCGGGACCGGCTGTGGTTCCGGGCGATCCGGATACGAGCTTGCTCATCGCCAAGATTCGCCAGATGGACGCGGCGAAGCGGATGCCTCTCGGTGGCGCGGCCCTGAAAGAATTTGAAATCGCGAACTTCGTGAAGTGGGTGCAAGACGGCGCTCCCTGGCCCGTGATTGTTTCCACAGCCGATCCGGCGAAGTTCTTTGAGGATAAGATCCGCCCTGTGATCGCTTTCCAATGTTGGAACTGCCATTCCACATCCCAAATGGGTGGTCTCCGTCTCGACACGCGCGAGGGCATGTTGAAGGGGGGAAAGACGGGTCCAGCGGTCGTTCCGGGTGATCCCGAGAAGAGCCTCTTGATCACGGCCGTGCGGCGCACGAACCCGGCTCTCATGATGCCGAAAGGCGGCACCTCCATCCCGGAATCGCAGATCGCCGATCTCGTGAAATGGGTGAAAGACGGAGCGGTCTGGCCCGAGGCGCAAACGTCGAAGTTTTCCATGACTCCGGCCCAGCGTGACCTTTGGTCCATTCAAGCGCTGCGGAAGTCGGAGCCTCCCAAGGCAAAGGAAGCCGCTTGGACTCGGAATGACATCGACCGATTTATCGTTGCGAAATATGACGCGGAAGGTTTGAAGCCCGCGCCCATAGCCAGTAAGCGCGCCCTTCTCCGGCGTGCGACCTATGACCTGACGGGCCTGCCGCCCACCTACGCGGAGGTCGCTGCCTTCGAGGCCGACAAGTCGCCGAAGGCGTGGGAGAAAGTGATCGATCGATTGCAAGCCTCTCCGCGCTATGGCGAGAAGTGGGCGAGACACTGGATGGACGTGGTCCGTTATGGCGAGGATGACTACAATGTCTCGGGTGAAGACCGCACGGAGCGGTACAAGTTCGCTTATACCTATCGCGACTGGTTGATCAAATCCTTCAATGAGGACATGCCCTATGACATGTTCGTCCGCGCGCAACTCGCGGGAGACATGATGGATGAAAAGGTCCGTGACAAGACCGTTGCCGGCTTGGGGATGAACGGCTTGGGCGTGTGGCACATGACAAATATGGCTCCGCAAATTGAGCGAGCCGACGATTGGTTCGACAAGGTCGATGTCACGACCAAGGCCTTCCTCGGCCTCACGGTGGGCTGCGCGCGCTGCCACGACCATAAATACGACGGCATTCCAACGAAGGATTTCTACCGTCTTGCCGGTGTCTTTGCCAGTTCTCCGTACAAGGCGTATCCTCTGGTGGACAAATCTGCCGCTGAGACTTACGACAAGAAGCCTAAAGAGCTGGAAGAGAAGGAGAAGGCGCTCAAAGAGTTCATCCAGAAGGCCACGGAACTCGAGAGCTCTCTGCTTTTCATGCAGACCGAGAGCTACATGGTGGGAGCGTGGCGGGTGGGCGCTGAGAAAAAAGCGAGCCTTGAAAGCGTGGCCAACGATTACAAACTGGACTCGGAGCTGCTCCAGCGCTGGGTTCGATTCTTGAAGAAGCCCGCGCTCAACTACAGTTTTCTGAAGAATTGGCAGGCCATGGTAGAGCGGGGTGGGACGCTCGAAGAGGCTAAACAACTCGCTCACGAGTTTTACAAGTTGGCGGATGCCATCGACAAAGAGAAAGCCAAGATTAAACAGGAAAATGAAACCCTGCTGGCAAAGATCACCGATCCCAATGCCAAGGAAATGTTCGAACCGCTTCCCAACGACAAGAAGCGAACGATGAAGAATTTCCTGCTGGATCTTAAGGGCATTCCGCAAGAAAAGGGTCAGCTCTGGACCGATCTATTCGACTTCGACCTTCCCGATCCAACCAAAGTTGGCGACGGCGCGGATGCGTTTAGCTTCGGTAAAGGAAGACCCCCGGGATTGCTCAAGTTCACGGATTACGCCCTGGAGAAGCGCTTGCCGGCGGATTGGTCCGCGCAACTCTCGCGCATGAAGGAAGAAAATGAGGCCTTCAAGAAGGAGCTCGGGGAGCACTATCCATTTGTGTACGGTTTGGGCGAACTAGATCAACCGGTCGACTTGCGGGTTTATGTCCGGGGAAATCCCGACGTCTTTGGGGAAGAGGCTCCGCGAGCCTTTTTGACTTTGCTCTCCGACGGCACCGCAAAACCCTTCAGCAAGGGGAGCGGGAGATTGGAACTAGCCGATGAAATTCTGAAGCAGCCCCTCGCAGCCCGGGTCATTGTGAATCGCGTTTGGGCGTGGCTGATGGGATCCGGGATCGTGCTGACCGAGAACAACTTTGGCTTGGCCGGCACACCCGCTTCTAATCCCGAATTGCTGGACTACCTGGCATTGCAATTCCGGGCTGAAGGAATGTCGATCAAGAAGCTGCAAAAAGAGATTATGATGTCGCGAACATATCAGCTTAGTTCCGACACTATTGAAGCGAACGCCGCGAAGGACGGTGGCAATCGGTTCTATTGGAAGGCCAATGCGCGCCGTCTCGATGCCGAGGGCGTCTGGGACTATCTCTTAACGGCCTCCGGGAAATTAGACTTAGCGCAGCTTGGTGGGCCTTCGCAGGAGCTCGCCGACGGAATGACCCGGCGGGGCGTCTATGGCGTATCGAGCCGGATGTTTCCGAACAGCTTTCAGCTGACTTTCGACTTCTTGACGCCAACTATTTCTGTAGAACGGCGCTACGCGACTACGATTCCGCAGCAGGGATTGTTTTTCCTTAACAGTCCCATGGTCCACAATCAGGCAGCGGCACTGGCCGAAAGGATTAGCGCGGAGG
>CAZDGT010000358.1:0-3390 GCA_964504905.1 uncultured Bordetella sp.
CCTTTTCCTGACACCGTTGCTCCTCGGATGCCGGGGGAGCTTGGCATAAGGTGCAAGCGCGGACGTCCACAGTATGCGGATTCACGGCAGGCGGGTCAGGGATAGCATCCAAAGAAGCGGCCACTAGCAGCGGGCCCAGTACCAACGCTATATGAACGAGCAATTTCATGGCTGCCTGCAAGGTACTGTATTCATCATAATCGAATCTCTCGGAGATTAGGCCGCCGCGCGAATTTCTTGCGGGCTCTCCGCGAATCCCGATACTGCCTTTTTCTCGAGAGCGATGTATCCGCAGGCCACCACCACCAGGAACATGGTTAGCACTTCGCTGTCTCCCAGATTCATGTTTGACACGCCATCCACCAAGATCGCAATGACAACGGCGATCCCACCCTGCAAGAGGAACCGGCGATCGTCGCGTCCTGGCGGCAGTGCCCGCAGTCCCCGCCAGAAATCCCGCAGGATGCGGCCCATCAGCCATAAGAAGATCAGCAACGTTGGAATGCCCCGCTCGGCCGCGTAATGCAGATAGATGTTATGCAGGTGAATATAGGACCCCACCGGCAGTGGGCGCGGTATATCGGCAGGAACGTATTCATCGAAGTGAATCCGAGGCATCTCCGGACCCAGCCCCAGCCAGGGATGCCGTTCAATCATTCGCAGGCCAGTGCGCCAGGTGACTTTGCGGAAATCATTCGAATCCAAGGTGCTGGGATGCAGGATGGAAGTAAAGCGCTGGCGAATGACATTCGGCGAGAGCAAGATACCCACGGCGACCACCGCCGGCACCAGTATTACCAGCCACCTGCGCCAGAACCAGAGCAGATACAGTGTTCCCACAGCAGTGGCGATCCATACACCGCGCGTTTCCGCCAGCAGCAATCCCAGGGCGCTCGCCAGTGCGACGACAATCCACAGCCACATTCTTTTGCGGGCTTGCGGAGCGAAGAACAGGAACGATCCCAACATCAGGAGCACAAACATTTCTTCGGCGGAAAACGTGTACCAGTGGCTCATGAAACCGGTAACGCGTTCCCCAACGTAGTATGTGTAGACGTCGCTACCCGCGGCATGTGCCTGCTGCACTTTCCGGGCGAACTGCGCGAAGCTGAGACCCGCGCTCACGCTTCCAAAGGCCGCCCAGCTCAGAAAGAGCCAGCGAATCATGGCCATGTTCCGCAGTAGCGAAAATGCCGCGAGCAATTGGAAGAACACATAGATTTTCTTGATCTGCGGCCAGCCCGCCGCGGGATTTCCCGAAAACGCGATGGCTACTAGTGTCCCCAGCAGGAAAAGTCCGAGCGGCAGCTTGATGGGAGGCAGTCGCAGTTTCTCTCCGGACAAAAGCAGCGCCAGCAAAGCCAATCCCAACAAAATCTGCGAAGGCGCGATTCCAACTACAATCACAGCGGACGACGCGAATGCAAGCCAACGCGCGGTCCGAAGCAGAAGGGATTCTGGAGCGTCCATGTGGACCCCATTATCCCAAAGCTCCCGGGTCAATCCAGATCCCAACCGGGTTCCAACTCCGCTGGGGGTAATCCGGGCATGGCTGCCGCAGTTGAAGGGGTCCGCAAGCGATTCAAGAGAAAAAGAACACCGAAGGCACCAGCAAGAGCGGCCAGCCACGGTGTCAGAAATAGCCATACTCCTTGCGTACCATCGGGGACGGAGAGGATTTGCCTTGTATACTGTCGCACCAGAGTTGATTTGATGTGGTCATCGGTCAAGCCATCGCGAACCATAGACCGGATTCGAGCGCGCAGCTCTTGCGCAATCTCTGAATCATGCACTGTGAGATTCTCCCGCCAGCAGCAAGGCGATATGAACGTGCCGAAGAGGCGATCAAGCCTTGGATCTTCCTGCCCGTAGCGGGCTTGGGCGAAGGGGGCAAGGGTAAGGAAAATAAGGGCAAAAGCTGCCTGGATGCGCTTCATGGATCTAGCTCCTTACCTCTTAGACGCTGCATGCCCGGCGTTCTTCTCGATAACTATTGAGTTGCAGGCTTCTAAACCAGGTGGAACAGCCGGAAGACGCTTGGACTCGCGATTCCCGCCAGCGCAGGCAGGAATCCTGTCGCCATTCCACGGCGGCGAAATTCACCATGCACGGCGTGGCCTCCCAAATAGAGGAACGTGCCGCCGGCAATCGCCAAAAGAGCGTGTAGCACCGGCGTGCTGAGATACGGTGAGAGACCCCATTCCAGAACCGCTCCCATCGCTGTTGCCGACTCGGCAAGCAGGCACCAGCCTAGCGCCGCGCGACGCGACTCCATCGCCGCCCGCACGATGACTCCCAACGCCAGACCCTCCGGGACCTTATGAATTGCAACCGCAAGGATAAAAGGCACCCCTAGATGCGCCGACCCGGCGGCGACCGAGACGCTCCAGCCATCCAGCGCGCTATGAATCGCAGTCGCGATCAGCAGCGGCGGCGCGAATCCGTGCAAGTCCGCCGAGCAATGGTCATGATCGTGGGGATGGGAGCACGCCGGGCACACCGGATAGACGAAACGGTCCACCGCCCAAAGGGCTGCGAAGCCTGCGGCGATCCACGCAAGCGCCTGAATCCAGCTGAGGTACTCGGCCATCTCCGGCAGCACCCAGAAGAGGGCCACGCCTATGAGAACGCCTCCGCTAAACGGCACCAAACGCCTGGACCAGGCACGCAGGGAGGTCAGCCAGACCCCGGCCGCGACGCTTAGGAAAGCGACCCCGGTTATGACAAATGGCATAGCGACTGGCAGACAGGCTCCGGTGATTTAGGGATGATGAGATTCGGGCGGAAGGGCCGAACCCTGACGCTTCCCATTGTAGCTTGGGCGCAAAGAAGTAGCGCCGAAAGCCCGTGTCTTTAATGAGATAGCGTTTTGCAATGAGTTTGCTTACAAGGCGCTGGCAGACGCAGGGCTTTTGCTCAAGGGTTTCAAAGGACTTGCTAAAATCAATCCCCCTATGATGAGCGTAGGAAAGAGGCTCCATCGTGACCCTATTCATTGAATCGGTGTTGAATGGCGTAGTGCTTTTCGTAGCTCCCCTCATGTTGGTGGCCGTAATGAGTGGCGCCTTGACCCTGCTGCAACGTCTTCGCGACCTTGTGGCGGAACAACGCCGAGCGTAACACCTACCGCTAGGGGCCAGCGGCGCGCCTGCTGGACCGCTATCCTGTACGAGTGCGCACCGGAATCCCAGGCGCTACCTCCAGTTGGCATCAAGTATTTGGAAGCGTGGCGCTGTTCGCCTTCCTGGTCCAGGCGGCCACAGGAATTCTGCTGTCCCTGAACTACGCGCCCTCTCCGGGGGATGCTTACGACAGCCTTCGCCACATTCTGATGGAAGTGCCTTCGGGGCGCTTACTGCGAGCGTTACACCATTGGGGTGCGAGCCTGCT
>CAZDGT010000359.1:0-7569 GCA_964504905.1 uncultured Bordetella sp.
TGGTTTCTACGCGCACGCGCCGCGTCTGCTCGTCGATCAACATGAGCAAAAGATAATCGAAACGGATCAATTGGCTTAGCGAATCCCACAGCCCGCGAAACAAAGCGTTGCAATCGCGTGAGCCCAAAAAGGCTTCCGAGATTTGCGTGAGTGCGCGGTACCTGAGGGCGCTATTGTCGTCGGCCATGTGTGGGCAGGTGGCTCCATTTTATCGCGTGACAAAATTTCTCACGTTTCGTCTCTAGTAGTGGATACAGGAGTGACCATCCCCATATGAAATTTGAAACCTTTTGGAAAGAGAGCAGAATCTTTGCGTTTTGTTTAGTGTCTGCGGGCGTGGGAGCCGTGATCGGTTCCGGCGGTTGGGCCGCGCATCCGCCCGCGCTAGCCCCCGTGGCTGCGGCATCGGCCGCGGCAGCAACGGCGGGCTCCATTGAAACCAGTTTTGCCCCGGTAGTTGAGAAAGCTCTGCCGGCGGTGGTGAATATTTCTTCATCTAAAGCGAGCAAGGTCGGTGCCCAGGGCATGCCCTTCCAGATGGATCCGTTCTTTCGCCAGTTTTTCGGGCAGGAGTTTGGGGCCCGGGAATTCGGCGGGCGCGGCTCGAACACGCCGCGCAAGCAGTACGAGCACAGTCTAGGATCGGGCGTAGTCGTCCGCTCCGACGGCTACATTCTTACCAACAACCACGTGATTGACGGAGCCGATGACATCACGGTCACGTTCGACAACAAGCGGGAGATGAAAGCCAAGCTGGTGGGAACGGATGCCAAGACCGATATCGCAGTTCTGAAAGTGGAAGCCAACAACCTTCCGACCGTTGCGATGGGCGATTCCTCGCAGGCGCGGGTCGGCGACTTGGTGCTCGCGATGGGCAGCCCGTTCGGCCTGAAGCAAACGGTCACCATGGGCATCGTCAGCGCCCGTGGACGCACCGGCCTGGGAATCGAAGACTATGAAGACTTCATCCAGACCGACGCTTCGATCAACCCTGGCAACTCCGGTGGAGCTCTTCTCAACACGCGCGGCGAATTGATCGGGATCAATACCGCGATTCTCGCGAACAACGGTGGCAATCAGGGCGTGGGCTTTGCGGTTCCCGCGAACCTGGCGCGCAGCGTGATGACGCAGGTGATGGATCACGGCAAGGTGGTCCGTGGCTATCTCGGATTGCTGCCGCAAGATATTACGCCTGCGATGTCTCAGGCTCTTCGTTTGAAGCAGACCGAAGGCGTACTGATCGGCGATGTCACCTCGGGGACTCCGGCAGCGGACGCTGGCCTGCAGCGTGGCGACGTGATCCTCGATCTGGACGGCAAGAAAGTTGAGGACAGCAATCAACTCCGTATGCGGGTTTCCATGACACCTCCGGGAACCACCGTCCATATGCGAGTTCTGCATGACGGTTCGGAGAAAACCTTGGCCGTGAAACTGGCTGAGATGCCGGGGAACCTCGGACGCTCGGCGGAAAAGAACAGCGAAGGCAGCGGTGCCGCCAGTGGTCTCGACGGAGTCTCGGTAGAGGCTGCGAAGGGCCGCGGCGTGACCGTAACCGATGTCGAGCAGGGCAGCCCTGCCGCGATGGCCGGATTGCGCGAAGGCGATACGATTCTCGAAGTGAATCGCACCAGCGTTTCGAGTGTGGCCGACTTTGATCGCGCGATGCGCAACGTCGCGAATCAGGCAACTCTGTTGCTGGTGAAGCGCGGCGAGAATACTTTCTACGTCGCGGTGCAAGGGAAGTAACATCCGGTCGCGCGAATCGTTGGATGAGAGGGGTCGGGTTTGCCCGGCCCCTTTCGTATTGCCGGGGCTTGCTGAATGTGTCCGTTACAATGAGTGCGTGGAAACCCGCCGGATGTGCCCCAATTGCCGGGCCTTCATCACTACCAGTGACAAGGTCTGCCCGTATTGCGAAATAAAGCTGCAAGCGCCCGCCGCGGTGCGCCGAGCGCCAGCGGACATTCTAGGCGGATTGATCCCGCACGCACGCTTCACAACCATCGTGATTCTGCTGATCAATGCGGGCTTCTATTTGGCGGAAGAGCTCCCTGGCTTGATTTCCGGGAGCGGAGCGACGGGCCTTCCGATCTTCCAGGCCGGAGCTAAATTCGGGCCCTTCATCCAGCAGGGGCAATGGTGGCGTTTGATCACCGCAGGTTTCTTGCATGGAGGCATTCTGCATCTGCTCATGAATTCCTGGGTGCTGTTCGATCTGGGCGCGGCTACGGAAGAAAGCTACGGAACCAGCCGGTTCCTTGTGTTCTACTTTGTCTCGACAGTCACTGGATTCTATGCCAGCTACCTGTGGTCTCCGGTCGCCTCCGTCGGCTCGTCGGCGGGAATTTTTGGATTGCTGGGGGCGATGATTGCGCTGGGCGTGCGCGACCGGACCTCGTACGGGGCGGCGATCCGCGCTCACTATGTCCAGTGGGGAATTTATGCGTTGATCCTGTCGGCAATGTTCTCCGCCACGGATAACGCGGCCCACATCGGCGGCGTCGCCGGCGGATTCGCAATCGCCTACCTCGCGGGGACACCTCGCCTGGTGGGTTCCATCGAGCAGGTATGGAAAATCGGCGGCGCAGCGGCAGTCGCGATCACCGCCGTCGCCTTCGTCTTCATGTTCCGCTGGATGATGCTGGCGAGAACCCTGTAATCTTACTTCGGAGCAATTTCGGAGACGGTCATATCTTCTATGGCCTTCCAGCCACCATCAGCCTGTTTCCTGTAGACCGTGAGATAGCTGCCCTTGTCCTCCATAGGCTTCTTGGTCTTGGGATTGGTCATGGTCATCGTGTAGGCGCCTTTGGTGGTAGCCAAGACACCGGACGCACTGATTTCGACACGGTCCGAGGAGAACACGAGTTTGCTGTTGGGATCGGCAAGCATTCCCTTCCAAGCCGCGCGGATGGCTTCTTTGCCTTTAACCGCGGTGCCAGGCATCATGAAGACGGCATCGTCCGCGTAGTTTGCCACGCACTTTTCCAGGTCCTTGGCGGCGGCATCTTTTACCCAGGCCGCTTCCAGGTCGCGGAGTTTGCCCTGTTCGGCGGCGACATCCACCACGGGGGCTGCGGGCGTGGGAGGCGCACTGTTGCAACCTGTCAGCAGCAAGAGACTTGTGAGAGATACGACCGTAAATTTGAGCATGCAAAACTGTAGCCGATGAGTGAACTGAATGCAAGCGGAATCGAATCGGTTAGCGAACGACGACTTTAGCGAGGCCTGCGTTGCCCGCAACATCGTAGGCGCGGATGACGATCAGGTGCTCGCCCGCCGGGAAGTTGTCGATATGGATGCGAAATTGTTCGCGAGCGGAATCGGTGACGCCGTCAACGGCTTCGGTCGGCACCCACGGGCGGGCGTCCACAGAATATTCGCAGCGGCGCAGCGCGGAGCCGCGATCCTGCGCATCAATATCGATCTCAACTGCTGTCCCATTGCGTCTCGCTGCACCCGCCGTCACTACCGGTGGCGTGTTGTCGATGAGCACGGGCGGTCCAACCAACTCTACTTGCCGCGCCTGATCGGTTGGATTGGAGGGCCGATCCGAAGCGACGACGCGGAAAAAATAACGGCCATCCGCGAGGACATCGCCATCCAGCAGATATGTGTTCTCGCTGATATCCGCTCGCAGCAGCTTCCACTCGCGTTCGCCTTCGCCGCGAAAAGAAACGCTATAAATCAGTTTGTCGCCTTCGGGATCGTCCGCCTGCCAGGAGATTAGAATTTGCTGACCGGCAGGGCGGGAGAGAGTCTGCGACTGCGTGCCGGCGGCGGTCGCGGCATCGCCAGTGTCGGTGACCGTAATGGAGAAGGCGGAAGAAGAACCGGATGCTACGGTCTTTGCGGCACTCGCTGTCGCAGGTTGTGCGGTCACCGTGATGCTGCGTAGCGAGGGCGCCGAGTTCTGCGGAAGATAGTTGATGGTGACGCTGTCGAGCTCCGGTGCGGCGCCGGCCGTTCCAGTGAATTCCGCGCGCCATTGAATGTAGCGAGCGTTGGGGCTCGTGATCAGAGACTTTGCGGGATCGGAAACGGCAGCCGACCATTCGCTCCACGTGGCGTCGGGGCGCGCGGAGTTCCCAGCGCGAGTCTTGAAAGCAACGCCCTTGCTGCCCACCCACGCCAGGCGGCCCCAGCGAGCGACTGTTCCGGAATCGTGAACCGGCGATTCGAACCAGCCTTCGGCCGTTGCGGACGGATCCAGGCGCATCATTTTGCCTGCATTGCCGGTTGCGATCAGAAGTCCGCGCGGAGAGGCCGCCAACCTTGTGGCATCGGCCTCATTGGTCTGAGTCACCAGAGTCGCTTCGCGCGTCCGGCCAGGACGGGGGTCGAGACGGTAGACGCGGCCCTGCTTGTCCGTAAGAAAGGTGAGCGTGCCACTCGCCTCCGCGACAACATCGTAAACGTTTTCTTCAGTCGAGGTCCACAGGGTCTCGACGGTGTTGTCAGAAAAAATCTTGTAAAGCGCGGATCGCTCAACACCGGACACCTCCGTCGCGGTTGCAGGCGCGCTGATGGGCGATGATCCAACGGACGGCTTCGTGGGGTCAGGCTTGGGAGCGGGCGCTAATCCTGCCTGCGCGTCCGTCACGGTAATGCTGGTAGTTGGAGCTGTGACTGCGGGTGTCGACGTGGAGGAACTGGAAGCCGCGGCCGTGCGCTTCGCCAGGCTTCCCCCAAGAGCCGCGGCATAGATTGAGCCGTCCGCTGTCGGAATAATACTGCGGATTTCAGGCAAGTTGGCGTCATAGAGCACGAATCCGCGTGCCGGAGTACCCGTGATGCGATACAGAATTCCGTTCGGCTCACTGCCCGCGAGCAAGCGGCCTTCGCGGTCGAACGTGAGCGATGTGACATGCGACTGGCCGGTCTCATAGTAAAGTTCGCCGCGACCCGCTGCCGTGACCCGATAGATTTTCCCTTCCTGCCCGGTTGCGACAAGCAGCCCTCCGTCGGGTGCAAACGCCAATGCCCAGATGTAACGTTCGCCAGGGGAGAAATATTCCGTCGCGCGGCCGTTTTCGATGCGGTAGACCTTGCCATCCGGCGACGTGCCGGCGTAGACGACCCCGGCGCGGTCCACCGCCACCGCGAAGATTTCAGGTTGATCGGAACTCCAGACCACTGAGCCATTGCCGTTGGGGTCGACCTTGAGGAGCCGTCCGCGATTTCCTGTACCGAGATAGAGCGAGCCGTCGTTCGCTGCAGCAACGCTCCAGATCTGAGCCTGGTCTGAGGAATAAACAGTGTCGAGTTTGGGCCCGAGCATCAGGCGGCCATCATGACTGATCGACAGTCCGCTCATCCGTCCGCGCAGGAAATCTTGGAAGCCGTCAAGCTCCCAGGTTGCCGTGGTGGCGCCCAACGAAATGCTGATGGCCGCGGCGGTGAGGAGCAGCGCCTTGACGAAGAGCTTCATTCCTTCACCTCGACCTGGATGGTCTTGGTTCCGGTAACGACGAAGCCAGGTGCACCGGACACTTCCAGTTCGGCGATCTTCGCTCCGCGCGTGTTCACTTGATTGGCGGATCCGGTCTGTGCGCGCGCCAGGACCATCGCAAGAGATGGTGGCGGATTAGGAATATCGCGGCCTTCGACTGTATAGGATGGCTCGGCGCGCCACACGCGGATATACGCCTTGGTATTGGAGCGTAGACCGTTCAGCAGGCTCAACACTTGCTGCGGGGAACGCTGCTGCATGCCCACGGCGGATTGGAATTCGATGACATTGGTGGAGGTTGCGTCGGCGATAGTTAAGTTCAGCGTGCCTTCCGGCGTACCCACGGGAACCCGATACTTTAGACGGCGCGATATATCCTGACCGTTTTGCCCCGCCATCACCACGGTGAGATCCAGTTCTTCGCCGGGGCGCACGGAACGAGCAGCCATGAGATCGACCACTTGTTGCTGGTTGCGGCGCTCAACCGGAGCGACATCGAGAGCAACACTCTTCAGCTTCAGCGCATCAAACCCGCTCTGCAGAGCAAAGGCAATAGGCGAACCAATACCGGCCGAGGCGATCACCGCCACACCAACGTCGCCGCTGTAGACATCGTCGACGCGCATCGTACCGCCCTCGAAATCGAGTTGCCCGCGGATTGAGTAAGTTTGGCCGCCCACACTGCGCTCGGTTGCATCGATGGCGGAGAAGAGAGCCATCTGCATAAGCAGCGGCGTCATCACGCGATCCTGCGCCAGCCGCATCTTGTAGTTGTTGGAGCCTACGCGGATCTGCACCGGAATAAGGCTGGCCTGGCGGCCGGTGACTCCCGATACTGCGGTATCGCGATCTGACGTGATGGATCCCATCCATTCACGAGCCGTGGAGATTTTGAACGAGTTTGAAAGATTGGGCAGCAGCGCCAGCACGTCGGCACGGGCAAAGGGCAGATCCGTGGAACCTTCCGCCAGAAAGCGGTGGCCGAACGCGTAGACTTTATCTCCATCGATCGCGGTGATCGTCCCGTCGGCGCCCACCGTCATGTCGCCGGAAATCAGCTGCACGCTGATCATGGAACCGGCTTCGAGCTGCCGGGGATCGCCGAGCCGGTCCGGGATAGAGCCGCCGCCGGAAACCCCTTGCCGCGGGTCGAGGCCCATCTGGCGGAGTTGAGGCGCGAAATGTTCGAGTGCCGCCGGGGTGAATCCCGTGAAGGAGACGGGCGTCGCGATTTCCTCCAAACGAGTTTCGCCAGCGATGAACGGTTTGCGGCGTGGCGGGGCGGAAGCGATTTGGGTCGGTTGGGGAGGCTCGCGCAGCATATCCTCAATAGGCCGGATTCCGGCGATGGCCTCTTTTGACTGCGGGAAGCTCATTGCAACAGCGCCTACCAGCTTGCCATCAATATAAACGGGCGACCCGCTCATGCCTTGCATCACGCCGGTGGAGGCAAGGGGGCCGCCGCTCAACCGGGCCAGAATGATGGATTCCCGGGGCCCTAGATTTTCGAGAACGCCAAGCACTTCCACCTGAAATTCTTCTACCCGGGAACCCGCGAAAACGGTTCGGCCAACGCCGCGCTGCCCAGCGCGGACGTCCTTGAGCGGGAAGATCGCCGGGGCGGCAAACGCCGCCGAAGCTAAGGCGAGCCAACCGGCTATATGCCATGGGCGGATCACAAGAACATTGTAACGAGTCTGGCGGCATCACCATCTCATTCCTGATCGCTCGTAGTAGTATAGAAAAAGTACTTTGACGGAAGGAGGCGCTTTCCGATGTGGAATCGCCGAAAAGAAGAAGAACCAGCGCCCCGAACCACTCCGGTTCCGCCGACCTCGTCCGAACCTGCCAAGGAAGGAATTCCCATGTCCACTCAGCCGAGCCGCCCCGTCGAAACGCGCCCTGAACCCGCGCGCGGAGGAGCCGCCATTCTAGGAAAGTCCGTGATTCTTAAGGGCCAGATCTATGGGCGCGAAGACGTGACCATCGATGGCGAAGTGGAGGGCACCATAGAACTCCAGGAGCATCGCCTGACGGTGGGGCCCAGCGGCAAAGCAGTGGCGACCATAAAGGCTCGCGAAATTGTGGTGCTGGGGACGGTCCACGGCAACATCGAG
>CAZDGT010000360.1:0-1732 GCA_964504905.1 uncultured Bordetella sp.
AAATAGTGTTGAGTCGCCAGGATTTCCGTCGGCGCCAACACTGTGACCTGGTAACCGTTCTCGGTGGCGATGATCGCTGCTTCCGCCGCCACCAGCGTCTTGCCACTGCCTACGTCGCCTTGCAGGAGGCGATACATGGGATGCGGCTGCGACATGTCATTGGCAATCTCGGCGAGCACGCGCTTTTGAGCCCCCGTAGGGCGAAATGGCAGCATTTCCTTGACGCGTTCCCGCACGCGATCAGTGAGCGCAAAGGCGATGCCGGGCTGCAATCTGGCTTTAGCCCGCTTCAATTCCAAGCCGCACTCCAGCCAGAAGAACTCTTCGAAAATCAGCCGGTACTGGGCTGGCGACCGAAACGAATTGAGCACACGCAGATCCGAGTCCGCCGGCGGGAAATGCAACTCGCGGATGGCGCTCCAACGGTCTGGCAGCTTCAGTTGAGCGCGAATATGCTCCGGCACAGGATCGTCGCGCAGAGGCGCGATGCTATCCAGAATTCGATGCAGCAACGTGCGCAGCGCGCGCGTCGTCACTTTCCCCGCGGCTTCATACACCGGCACAATGCGGCCCGTGTGCAAGGACGCATCGCCGTCGTCATCCTCCGCCAGAATTTCGTACTCCGGATGCATCATTGCAAGATGCCCCGAGTAAGTATCGAACTCAACTTTGCCGTAGAGGGCGATCTTCTGCCCCGGAGCCAGAACGTCCGCCAGATACGCTCCGTGGAACCATTTGCCTGCGAGCACGCCGCGCGATGCGTCCGTGAAGGTAGCTTCGAATAGGCCCAAGTTGCGCCGGCGGAAGCCCGACACCTTCGTCGATCGAACTTCAGCCAGCACCGTGGCCATTTCGCCCGGGGCCAAATCCCGGAGAGATTTGACGTTGCTGCGATCTTCGTAGCGGAACGGTGCGTAAGTGAGAAGGTCTTCCACCACCTTCAGGCCCTTGGCTTCGAGCATGGCCGCGCGAGCCGGCCCGACGCCTTTCACATACATAAGTGGGGTGGAGAGATCCAATGCTAGAAAATACGGTTGAGCGGACTACTCGTAGTGTACAATGCGATTTCATGTCTCAACTTTTGGAAGGAAAGACCGCGTTAGTACTAGGCGTGGCGAACCGCTGGAGCTTGGCCTACGCCATCGCGCAGGCGTTCCAGCGAGAAGGGGCGCGCCTTTTGCTGACGTATCAAGGTGAGCGCCTGCAGAAGACGGTGGAGGAACTTGGAGCCTCTCTAGGTGCGGCGCGAGTCTTCGAATGCGACGTCACGCGCGACGAGGATCTTGCAAAGCTGACCGAGAGTCTGGCCGCGGAGGAGCGCCTGGATGCAGTCGTGCATAGTATCGCCTTCGCCAACCAAGCCGACCTCGCGCGGCCTTTCGTTGAGACTTCACGCGATGGCTATCTGTTGGCGCAAAATATCAGCGCGTATTCGATGGTCGCGGTAGCACGTGCGACCTCTCCCAAGATGACGAACGGCGGGTCGATGATGACGCTCACATATCTGGGATCGACGCGCGTGGTGCACAACTACAACGTGATGGGCGTGGCCAAGGCCGCGCTCGAAGCGTCGGTCCGCTATCTGGCCGGTGATCTTGGCCCGCAGAATATCCGCGTGAATGCGATCTCGGCGGGCCCCGTGAAGACCGCTGCTGCCCGTGGTATCACAGATTTCTCAAAGGTAATAGAAGCCGTTGAGGCGCACGCTACAATGCGGCGCAACGTGACTCGA
>CAZDGT010000361.1:0-7918 GCA_964504905.1 uncultured Bordetella sp.
TTGATGGCGTCGAGCATGGCCGGCAAGCCCGGCATGTGCGGAGTCCATCTGCCGAATTCGCTCGAAGGCCGAGACGACTATGTGTTTGCGCCAGCTTTCGCGCCGGTCCTGGCCCGCTGCGAGGCATTGGGCCTTCCGCTGCTCTTTCATCCCATGGATGGCGAAGTGAACTACTATGGCGGACCTGGGACCAGGCTCGCCGGGCCGCTTTCAGAATCCGTCAAATACTGGAACACGCTCGGCTTCACGTTTGAATCCGCGACCACTGCCACCAAGTTCATCGTCACTGGCACGCTGGACAAATTTCCAAGACTGGAGATCGTGTTGCCGCATTCCGGCGGCAGCTTCCCCTACATTGCCGGACGAGTGGAACATGGCCTGACGCGCAAAAAGTTTCCGCTGCAGCATCCCTTCAAGGACTACATCCGGCGCTTCCACTACGACACTCTGACTTTCGATCTGGAAGCCCTGCGCTTCCTGGTGGACCTGGTCGGGTCCGACCGTGTGGTGGTCGGCACCGACAACGCCTTCGGCCCTCAGCAATTTTTTGAATGGCCGAACGCGATCGTCGAAGCCTTGAACCTGCCCGCGGCCGATCAGGACCGCATTCTGCGCGGCAATGCGAAGAAGCTCTTCCGCCTTTAGCCATGAGCAACGCGCCCACACAACACATGCAGTGCATGGAAGTCTGGGGCGGCAGCCAGCTCACGGCCCGCGGCGTGCAATTCGGCGGTCTTGACGCGTGGGTCTACAGCAAGCCCTTCGGAAACGCGCAGCACGGCGGAGATGTTTACTACGCGTCGAGCTGCGCCACCGGCCGCATCAGCCGCCTGTTGCTGGCGGACGTGTCGGGTCATGGAACCGCGGTCGCCTCCACCGCCGCCGACTTGCGAACCCTCATGCGCCGCTTCGTCAACCGCCTGGATCAGACGGAATTTGTGAAGCTGCTCAATCAGCAGTTCTCCGTAATGTCGAGCGCCGGAACTTTCGCAACGGCCATCGTCGCCACGTTTTTCGAGCCCAGCCGTCGCATGACCATCTGTAATGCGGGTCATCCGCGGCCTCTCATCTACCGCGCGGCGCAGCGGAAATGGGATTTCTTGACCCACGACGGAAAGGCCCGCACCGCGCCCGCCAACCTGCCGCTGGGGCTGCTCGAAATGTCGGAATACGAGCAGTTCGATGTCGAGTTGGAACCAGGCGATTGCGTGCTCAGCTACACCGATGCCCTGATGGAATCGAACGATGCCAACGGCGAGATGCTGGGTGAGCAGGGGGTGCTGCGCATCGCGCGGCTGCTAGGGGATATCGAGCCGGAGAAGCTGACCGACGCGCTGCTGCGCGAGATTGCCGAGCGTTATCCCGAGAACCTTTCCGATGATGATGTGACGGTGCTGCTGGTGCGCGCCAACGGGCAACCACTTCGCTTTACATTGGCCGAGAAATTCAAAGCGCTGCTACGATTCTCACGGACTTTCTTCGGTGCGATCAATCCCCGTGCCGAACGACCCCCGCTCCCCGATGCGAATTTAGCGAACATCGGCGGGGCTATCATCCCCGCGCTCGGACGGCGCTGGCGCGCATCGCGGCGATCGGAATAACCTGCGAGACATTTCACTCCACATCCGATTGCGATAGAATACCGAACCATGATGACGAATTCTCTGCAGCGGCTGCGTGATCGCCGCGCCTTCCTCAAGTTTCTGGTGGGCAGTCCGTACGTCGCGGCCTTGGGCGGAATGAGTGCGGTGGCCTTTGACACGCAGCAGGTCTCCAATGGAGTTGGCGACGTCATCGCCGATCCCAAAGACGCGCTCAACGTCATGGATTTCGAGGAGGCCGCGCGCCGGAAAGTCATGCAGGGACACTGGGCCTACATGGCGAGTGGCGTCGATGACGATGCCACCATCCGAGCCAATCGCGAGGGATTCAAGCACGTGCAACTGCGGCCCCGGCGCCTGTTCGATGCCACCAAAGTAGACATGCGCACGGAACTGTGGGGCGTCACCTACAACAGTCCGATCTTCACCTGCCCCACCGGCGGCGAGAAATCTTTCCACGCCGAGGGCGAACTGGCCGTGGCCCGCGCCACCAAGGCTCGGGGCACGCTGCAGGTGCTCTCCACCGCCACTTCCACCGGCGTCGAAGATGTGTGCAAGGCGCACGGACAGCCGGTCTGGTATCAGCTCTATGCGCCTTCTTCCTGGGAGGCCACCGAAAAGATTGTCCGCCGCGTCGAATCCGCGGGCTGCCCCGCCATCGCGCTCACCGTCGACAACACCACCGGCAGAAACAGCGAGACCTACAAGCGCATGCGGCCCAAGGATCTGGGGCAATGCGTGGTGTGCCACGGCCCGGGCGAGCCTCCCGGCACGCGTCACCGCGTGATGTTCGAGGGCATCGACATGACCGGTGTCAGCGGCACGAATCCGGCGATGGACTGGGCCTTCGTCGATCGCCTGCGCAAGCTGGTCAAGGTGAAGCTGATGATCAAGGGGATCGACGGGCGCGAAGACGCGCGCCTGGCGTTGGAGCACGGGCTCGACGCTGTTTGGGTTTCGAACCACGGCGGCCGCGCGACGGAGACCGGCCGCGCCACCATCGAAGCTTTGCCGGAAGTGGTGGCCGAAGTGGGCGGACGCATTCCGGTGATTGTCGACGGAGGCTTCCGCCGCGGGACCGACGTGTTCAAAGCGCTCGCGCTCGGAGCCACCGCCGTCGGAATCGGTCGTCCGTTCCTATGGGGCTTAGGCTCCTTCGGCCAAGCCGGTGTGGACCGCGTGCTCGAAATCCTGCAAGGCGAACTGAAGCTGACGATGGGCAACTGCGGCACGCAGAGCGTGGCCAAGATCACGCGCGATCGAGTGGCCACGCCGGACTGGCGCCTCTAGCCATTAAGAACCTACGCCCCATGTGCTATCAGAAGCTATTCCTGATCGGGCTATCCTGGCTGCCGAGAGGATCTGGGTTGGTTAGCCACAGGCCGGGACGGTCTGGAAGAGTCCTATACGGGGAATCGGATTCCAAGAAACCGTGGGACGCGGCTCGCTTAGCAAGCTCCTGATCCGATTTTGCGGCCAGAGCCGGCTCGTCCGAATCCTGCTTGTGCGTGGCGCCTTTCCTGGCGGTCACGTTGCGGTCCGAAGCGGAGGCTCCGCCGCTATTAGAACTGCTGGAGGTTCCGGAACTTCTTCCACCGAAGTGCCGGCTTAACGTTACGCCGAAAGTTCGGGGATCGCCGGGCAGTCCTACAAAGAGGCCGGAATTACCGGGCGCAGCGGAAAGAAGCTCATAGTAGTTTTCATTTGCCAGGTTGCGGGCCCAAACAGAAACCGCCCAGCCATCCGGAGTGCGGAAGCCGACTCGAGGGTTCAGCAGGGAATAACCATTTACGATGAGGTACTGCGAATAAGAGGGGCTAGAGGAAAACTTCGAGCGGTAGCTGGCATCAATACGGGCGAAGAACTCGCCGCGTTGGCCCATAAGGCTCGCCGGTTTGGTAAATTCGCCGCCGAAGGAAGCTGCCCATTTAGAGACTCCAGGAAGAACCGAGCCGGAGATGTCTTTTGTCTGAGGCCCACCGGTGTCCTCAAGCGGGGGCGGTGCGTCGGGGAACGATATGTATCTGCCATCATTAAAGGCGCCGGACGCGTAAAGATTGAAGTTGTCGTTCACTCGGTAGTTGGCGTCAATCTCGATGCCGCGCACGCGGACCTTTCTCGCATTAGCGAGATAGCCGCGCAGCACGCCCACCTGGGCGTTGACAACCTGCGTCTGGAAGTCCTTAATTTCAGTGTCGAAGGCGGCGAGGTTCACGGTCAGGCCAGGAAGCGGCCGGGTCTTCAACCCCACCTCGTAATGGTGCACGCTTTCCGGCCGGACGGTTGCAGCGGAAACGATAGGGTTCCCTAAGGCATCCGTGGGCACTCCGCCGAGGTTCAGGCCAATCGACTTGAACCCGGTTGCGAAAGTCGCATAGGCGTTTGCGTTTTCGCCCGCTTTGTAGGAGAGCGTGACTTGTCCTGAGAGGTTTGTGTCTCCAATATCCGCCTTATAAGTCAGCGGCGAAAGGACCGACCGTTGGAGAGCGATCAGCGCCGCATTGGTGGTTTGCAGTCCGCCATACACCTGTTGGTCGTAGTTCAATTTCTTCGTATCGTGGTTAAGCCGGAGGCCGGGAGTGATCCGCCAGCGGTTGGCGAAGTAGTACTCGACTTGTCCGAACCCGGCGGCACTCACGTTTCTATAGTCGAAGTTGATGTTTTGGCCATAGCCATCCAGCAGGCCGGGCGTCGCTGCCGCCACGCTGGGGGCCAGAAGGTATCTCGCCGCCGCCGTGCCCTGTTCCTGAGACTGATACGGAGCTGGATTGAGGCGTTGCTGAAAAAGGAAAAAACCAACCAGGTAGTTCAGCCGCGCGTTCACCGTACTGGCGTAGCGAACTTCCTGGGTCCACTGCTGGTGCCTGGAGAAACCGGCGGAAACCGTTGTGATGGGCAGGGCGGTAAAATCACGATCGTTCGAAGGGCGCCACAGCCAATAGCGCCAGGCGGTGATAGCAGTCAACTGGCCACGTCCGATCGACCAGTCAATTTCCATCGAACCGCCGCCCATATCCTGGGTCGATCGCCATGGTGTATCGGTATCGATGAGGCGGTCGAAAGCGTTGTAACTCGGCGGAGTATAACGGAGGTCGGTGGCGATTTGGGCCCATTGCCGGTTCAGAGGGCGAAGCGTTGGCGCTACGCCGGCAATCACCTGAGCGTAGCCGTTGGGACGCTGGCGCGTATAGTCACCGGACACCAGGATCGCGATTTTGTCGGTAGGCGTGTATAGAAACTGCGTCCGGAAACCGAGATTGTTCAGATCGTTCACGTTCTCCTGGTTCCTCACGTTGCGAAGAAAGCCGTCGCGCTGGGTTCGGGAGAAGGACAGCCGCGCGGCCAGTTTCCTGCCTAGCGGTCCGCTGATCGAAGCCTTCGCCTGAATGAATCCGTAATTTCCGTAGCTCAACTCGAAGTTGGATTCTGGCGTGAAACTGGGCCTGCGGGTGACAATATTAATCGCGCCAGCCGTAGTGTTCTTGCCGAAGAGGGTTCCCTGCGGGCCGCGCAATACCTCGATGCGCTCCAGGTCGAGAAAATCAAGGGTTCCCGCCGCCGGACGGGCATAAAAGACGCCGTCCACATAAAACCCGACACCGGGCTCAATGCCGTCATTGGTGAGACCGAAGGGCGCGCCCAAGCCACGGATGTTGATAGCCGAGTTGCGCGGATTGGAGGAGTAGAACTGCACCGTGGGGATCAGTTCCTTCAACCGGTTCACGTTGAATGCGGCAGCTCTTTCGAGGACGCTACCGCTCACGACGGAGACTGGGATAGGGACACTTTGTGCCTCTTCCTCCACCCGCCGGGCGGTCACGGTCACCGCGTCGGATTGCGCGCTCACTTCGAGAACGAGATCGAGCGCAAGTGTCTGGCCATCTTGAAGTCCAACAGATTCGCGGGTGAGCGGGGCGAACCCGCTGCTCTCCACGTCCAGCCGGTACCTGCCCGCAGTCAGACCGCCGGACCGGAACAACCCCGAAGCGTCGGCAACCACTTCCACTTGCGCCCTCGTTGACGTGTTCGTGATCGTGACCCGGGCGCCGCCAAGGGGAGCGCCCCGGAGATCTTTCACGGTCCCTGATAAGGTGCTATTTCCGCTTTGTCCCCAAGCAGTTGCAGACAATAGTATAAAGACTATTAAATTAGTATACTTCTCCATGACCCAATACTATACTATGTCGATAGAGATAGTCAAGTATCCTTCAGGACTGGGTTCGTTTGGTTCTGGCGGCGTCCACCTGAGCACCGACCATCGCCAGAGTTGTATCATCCAGGATCGCGGCGATGGCGTCGCGCACCTGGCGCATCACGATCCGGGTGCCGCAAGTCTGGATGTCGACGCATTCGTCGCATTTCCGGAAGCGGGTTTCGCTGGCGCAAGGCAGCGGCGCGAGCGGTCCTTCGACTGCACGGATCACCGAACCGATTGTGATCTTTTCAGGCGATTGCGCCAGGACATACCCCCCGCCCTTCCCCTTCTTGCTGGCGACGTAGCCGGAGCTTTTGAGGGACAGCAGGATTTGCTCCAGGAACTTCTTGGGGATGGCTTCTTCCTGGGCGAGATTCGTAATAAGCACCGGACCCGCGCCATACTTGCGCGCCAGCGCATAGAGCGCGCGGAGAGTGTATTGGGTCCGTTTCGATAGCTGACGCATGGATGGCTAGAGCTATGCTGGGCCCACCGGGGGCTTTCGCTTGTGCCAATCCGTTTGCCCCTGGAACGCGCGGCCGACGCCGAGCAGATGATTCTCAAACCAGGGCCGCCCGATCAGCGAAATCCCGACCGGGAGTCCGCCGGCGAATCCGCAGGGCAGGGAAATGGCCGGGAGCCCCGCGAGATTACCCGCCGGGATGATCTCACCAAGACCCCGTCCACCCGTGAGGGGGCGCCCTCCTCCTGCGTTGACACCATCAGCGATGCGCGGCGCGGGCGCCATGCGGGAGGGAGACAGCAACATATCTATGTCATAAAACACTTCGCGGAAAGCAGCGCGGACCAGCGAGCGGATTCGCATGGCCTTCAAATAGTCCACCGCAGGAATATCCATGGCAGCCTTCATCGTCGCGGCTTGTGACGGGTCGGCCATCTGATCGATCTTGCCGCCACGAATGAAATCCTCGTAGATGGAGGCCACCTCGGCACCGAGAACGGTCTGGAGCAGCGCACCATAGGGGAAATCCGGAATTTCCACTTCCTTAAACTTCGCCCCTAAGCTCTTCATCAGAGCCAGCGCGGCCTGAAACGCGGCTTGCGCTTCCGGAGCGACTCTCTCAAAATCGATAGGCGCGTAGCCGATGGTGATGTCGGTGATCTTACGATCGAACTGCGGCACGTAAGCAAACCCTTTGCGCGCCGATCCTGGATCTTCCGGATCCGCTCCTGCGATCGTATGCAACACCAGGCCGCAGTCTTCGGCCGAGCGGCACATCGGCCCGATTTTATCCAGCGTCCATGCGAGAGACATGGCGCCGCGGCGGCTCACCAGCCCGTAAGTGGGGCGCAGGCCTGTGACTCCGCAGAAGGCGCTGGGAGTAATGATGGAGCCAGACGTCTCCGAGCCCAATGCGAACGTGACCAAGCCAGCGGCCGTCGCGACGCCCGATCCGCTGGAAGATCCTCCTGCCCAGCGCGTGCGGTCCCAGGGATTCATAGCGGGGCCAGTGGAAGACGCCGCCGCTGTCTGGTAGCCAATACCGCCGGCTAACTCTATCATTGCCAGCTTGCCGATCAGGATCGCTCCCGTCGCGTTAAGCTTCCTGACCACGAAGGCGTCTTCATCGAACTTCTGTCCGGCGAAAGCGCGCGAGCCCCATTCGGAGGGTTCCCCTTTCACAGCCAGCAGATCTTTGACGCCATACGGAATGCCTTGCAGAGGGCCGCGCGTGCGGTCACGTTTAAGATCGCCATCGACGTCTTTAGCCTTTTTGAGCGCACTGCGCCGGAGCGAAAGCGCCAGTGCGTTGTGCGCGGCACCGATGGTTTCGAGACGGTCGCAGAAAGCGCGCGTCAGTTCGACTGCCGAAAATTCCTTGGCGCGAAGGCGGGTGGAGAGTTCGCCGATGCTCGCGAAGAAGACATCGTTGGGCGGAGCCTTCGTCGCCATAGACTAGGCCTCGAAGCGCGTGGCGGGCTCGATGTTCCGCGCGAGTTTGACGGATGACAATTGCTGAGCGGCCGCTTGAAACTGGCTTCGCGCCGGAGCGGGAGGAGTCTGCGCTGGCGCTTTCGTGCTCAGTGCCAACGGCATCACTGCGAAGCGGGCGAGAGCGCGCCGCGTCAACCTCGGTGGTTTCATACCGCCATTATAAGG
>CAZDGT010000362.1:0-17966 GCA_964504905.1 uncultured Bordetella sp.
GCCGGTGGCCGTCATCAAAGCGGAGTCCTATTCAGTGGATTTGGCAGACGCCATGAAGCGCGGAATCCGCGAATGCGGCCTGAATGTAACCGGCAAGCGGGTATTGTTGAAGCCCAACTTTGTCGAGTTCGATCCCAACACCTGCATCAATACCGACGTGGCTGTGGTGGCCACGGCACTCGATGTGTTTCGGTCTTTGGGTGCGGCTGAAGTCAAAATCGGCGAGGGTCCCGGACACCGGCGCGACACATTCGCAATCGCGGAGCTAACGCGCTACCGCTCGGAAATTCCACGGTTCGATGACGTGTTTGTGGATCTCAACCGGGATGACGTGAGCCCCATAGGCGGTTTCGCCGGGCGCAAGGAATTCTATTTCCCGAATTCAGTGCTAGCCGCCGATCTCATCGTTTCACTGGCCAAGATGAAAACGCACCACTGGGCGGGCGCGACGCTCTCCATGAAGAATTTCTTCGGCTTGGTGCCAGGCTCCATCTATGGTTGGCCCAAGAATGAACTGCACTACATTGGCATCGACACGTCCATCGTCGAACTGAACGGTGCCTTCGGACCCAAGAGCTTTGCCCTGGTGGATGGCATCGTGGGCATGGAGGGCAACGGCCCCATTCAAGGGACTCGCAAGAAGGCGGGCGTGCTGGTAATGGGCTCAGACCTTCCCGCAGTGGATGCCACCTGCTGCCGCATCATGGGAATCGATCCCGCGCGGGTCGAATATCTGACGCGCGCGGCGGACGTTCTGGGTGTGACCGAGGAATCCCGCATCGAGCAGCGCGGCGAAGCCATTGCCAGTGTTCGCACCAACTTCCAACTGATCAAAGAATACAGCCATCTGCGGTTGGCGTAGTCTGGCTCTAATAGCGATAGCACATTGCTATTCTGGCCAGAGCACATTGCTATTCTGGAATGACATGCGCAAACCTGTTCTGGCCGGAAATTGGAAGATGTATAAGACGGCAGCCGAAACCGCCGCTTTTTTTGAAGCCTTCGCTCCCCTGGTCGCAAAGGCATCCCACGCGGAAATAGTTTTATGTCCGCCGTTTGTGAACCTGCCGGCCGCAGTCGCGGCTACCAAGGGCACAGCTATTGAAGTGGGCGGTCAGGATCTGTTTTGGCTCCGTGAAGGCGCTTACACCGGTGAAATATCAGCGCCCATGCTGACGGCAGTTGGCTGCCGCTGGGTGATCGTCGGCCACAGCGAACGACGCCAGTATTTTCAGGAGACCGACGAAACGGTTCTTAAGAAGACGCAGGCCGCGATTGAGGCGGGACTCACACCGATTGTTTGCGTGGGCGAGCGGCTCGAAGAACGCGAGGGTGGGGCCACGGAGAGCGTTCTGCGCACACAGTGCGCTGGCGGAATCGCCGGGCTGGCACCCGAACATTTTGCGCGCATCGTGATTGCGTATGAGCCAGTATGGGCGATCGGCACGGGCAAAACCGCCACGCCTGAGATTGCCGCCCATGCTCACGGCGTATTGCGCGCCGAGGTAGCGACTCATTTTGGCGATGGCGCCGCCGCAGCATGCCGCATCCTGTATGGCGGCAGCGTAAAGCCGGACAACGTAGCGAAACTGATGGCGCAGGAAGATATCGACGGCGCGCTTGTTGGCGGAGCGAGTCTGGATGCGGCTTCCTTTGCCGCCATCGTTAACTTCTGAGCGGCATCACGTCAAGCGTGGAATCACGGCGTTCAGCAGGCGTATGAGTGTATCTCGGACGCGCGCGCCAGCGTCCAGCACTTCCTGGTGAACCAGTTTCTGCGGAAGAATGCCCGCCGCCATATTGGTCACGCAGGAAATGGCGAGCACCTTCATTCCCATGTGGTTCGCGACGATGGCTTCGGGCACTGTCGACATACCTACCAGGCCCGCGCCAATAATGCGCAGGAAGCGGATCTCGGCGGGAGTTTCGTAGCTGGGCCCCAGCATGCCCGCGTACACGGCTTCCTTGAGGTCGATGCCTAGTTCCACGCCAGCCTGTTTTGCAATCTGGCGATACTCGCACGAGTAGGCTTCGGTCATGTCCGGGAAGCGGGGCCCTAGAGCCTCGTCGTTGCGGCCGGTGAGCGGATTCTGCCCCATCAAGTTAATGTGATCGGAGATCATCACCAGTTCGCCCGCATGGAGATCTGGATCGATGGCGCCTGCGGCGTTGGTCAGGATGACACGATCCACACCGCGCTTCGCGAGCTCGCGGATGCCTTGCGTGACCTCGGCGCCGCTATACCCTTCGTAGTAGTGCGCACGGCCGGAGAGCACGACCACCTCGGTACCGCCGAGGCGGCCCGTGACTAGTTTCCCGGCGTGTCCAACTGCTGTGGATGCGGGCCAACCGGCAATGTCAGCATAAGGTGTTTCAAGACGATTCTCGAGAGTCTCGGCAAACGCGCCCAAGCCGCTGCCGAGAACAACTCCAACGGAACTCATAGCAACATCCCCGCAATACAAGCTGACATGAAGTTGGCCATGGTTCCGGCGGCCACGGCTTTCATGCCGAGCCTGGCGACATCCGACTTGCGCGACGGCGCCAGCGCGCCGATTCCTCCGACCTGGATAGCCACTGAACTCAGATTAGCGAAACCGCAGAGCGCATAGGTAGCGATGACGAAAGATTTCGGGTCGAGAGTGGCGCTGATCCTGCCGAGGTTCACGAAGGCCACAAATTCGTTCAGGATGAGGCGCGTGCCCAGCAGGTTGCCGACTGCCGCGCAATCGTTCCAGCGCACACCCAGCAGCCAGGCGACAGGAGCGAAAATGACGCCCAGAATTCCTTGCATGGAGTCGGGGATCCATCCGAAGAAGCGCGTGTTGTGCAGACCCCCCAGGGCGCCGTTGACCAGCGCGATGAGGCCGATGAAGGCGATCAGCATGGCTCCGATATTGAGCGCCAGTTGCAGGCCATCCCCTGCGCCCCGCGCAGCTGCGTCAATGATGTTGACGCCGGGTTTCTCTACTTCCACCTTGATACCGCCCATGGTGGCGGGCTGTTCGGTTTCAGGCATCAGCATCTTGGCGAGCATCAGCGTGGCGGGCGAGGTCATGATGACCGCGGTCAACAGGTGGCGGATTTCGACATGCGCGATCAGAACGTAGGCCGCCATCACGGCGCCCGAAACGTGCGCCATTCCGCTGGTCATGATGGTGAACAATTCACTTTGCGTCAATCCGGCGAGAAAGGGGCGGATAGTGAGCGGCGCTTCCGTTTGACCCATGAAGATACTGGCCGCCACGCTGGTGGATTCCGCGCCACTAGTCCGCATCACCTTCTGCATCAAAACCGCCATGGCGCGCACAAAAACCTGCATGACGCCAAGGTAATAGAGAACCGCAAAGAGCGAGGCGATGAAGATTACGATGGGCAGCACCTGGAAGGCGAAGACCACGCCGAACTGATCACTGGGCGCGCCTAATTTATCGCCGAAGACGAATCTGCTGCCTTCAATGGAGTACTGCAGCACATGGTTGATGACGTTACTCATCGCCTTGAACCAGTCTGCTACGGGTGTTTTGAGAACCAGGAATGCAAAACCGATTTGCAGACCCAATCCCCAGAAGATAACGCGGGGCTGGATTGCGCGGCGGTTGCTCGAGAACAAGTAGGCAACCGCCATCACAACGACCAAACCTAATAGCCCCGTGAAGCGTTCCATGACCGAGGCTCCGGTCTAGCCTACAACTTCGAGTATGAGCTCGCGGCTTTCCGGGGCATGGGAAGCTATGCGGAAAGCATCCTCGACGAGCTGTGCGGCTTCGTCGACGTTTTCTTCGCGAGTGTAGTAGAGGCGGCACAGCACGCCGCCGGCATCCACTTTTTGGCCTACCTTTACTTCGAGGATCACGCCCACGGCGGGGTCAATGGAATCTTCCTTGGTGTCGCGGCCGGCGCCGATCATAGAGGAAGCCTGTCCGATGTATTCGGCATCGATGGCGCTTATGTAGCCAGCGCGCGGTGAGCTGATTTCGCGGGCGCCCGTGGC
This sequence comes from uncultured Bordetella sp., assembly GCA_964504905.1. Lineage (GTDB taxonomy): Bacteria > Acidobacteriota > Terriglobia > Bryobacterales > Bryobacteraceae > Palsa-187. Next base: position 3,995 of record CAZDGT010000362.1, read on the forward strand.
GTTAGGCAGAAGCTCGAAGCGGTCGAGCACCTGCGGATTGCCACCCTGCGCGGCGATCACGTCTTTGAGCTTGCGATAGCCGGAGCCATCGAGCAGCTTCTTTTGCGCCAGCTCGCGGGCTTCGTCGAGTGTCGCGGTGAGCTTGCCCAAATGGATCATGCGTGCTGCCAGTTCGAGCGATAGGCGAGTGAGATCCGCTGGGCCGGCGTTCTGCAGAGTCTGCGAAACTTCCATCACTTCGAGCGCGTTGCCGATGGCGTAGCCAAGCGGCTGGTTCATATCGGTGATGAGCGCCTGCACATGCTTATCCGCCCGGCGTCCAATGCCGACCATCATCTGCGCGAGGCGGCGGGCATCCACTTGACGCTTCATAAAGCCACCAGCGCCGACTTTGACATCGAGCACGAGGGCATCCAGGCCGATCGCGAGCTTCTTCGACATGATGGAAGATGCAATCAGCGGAATGGATTCCACGGTCGCGGTGGCGTCGCGCAGCGAGTAAAAGCGGTTGTCCGCGGGAGCGACTTCGGCGGTCTGCCCGATGAAGGCCAGGCCGAGCTTTGCCAACTGCTCGCGGAATTCATCCAGACTGAGATTCGTGCGGAATCCCGGAATGGATTCGAGCTTATCCAGCGTACCGCCGGTATGACCCAGCGCACGGCCTGAAATCATGGGTACTATCACGCCTGCCGCGGCGGCCAAAGGCGAGGCGATCAGGCTGGTTTTATCGCCCACGCCCCCGGTGGAGTGTTTGTCGACTTTTACCCCCGGAATGGAGGACAGGTCCACTTTTTCGCCGGATTGCGTCATCCGTTCCGTGAGGGCGCTGACCTCGCGGTCGGTCATGCCGGAGAAAAACACGGCCATAAGGAACGCCGAGGCCTGGTAGTCGGGAATGGTACCGTTGGTATAACCGTCTACAACGTAGGCGATTTCTTCCGCGGACAGTTCTTCGCCGTCCCGCTTGCGGTGAATCAAGTCGACAGTGCGCATGAATCCTTTGAGCGTAGCACCTTATTTGATTGGAAGTAAAGGACCTGCGCGTTTTGTTCGCTCACAATTTCGAGCGTTTGCGGGTACGTTTTGCGTAATCACACAGGAACGCGCCGAAGCCAGTTTCATCGATGGACCCGGCGGCGAGCTCCAGAACCGCCTGAGCGGCTTCTGCCTCCGAGGCTCTGAACTCGAAACCGTTCATTTCTAGAAAGAGCGCGCCCACCACGAAACCGGTGCGCTTATTTCCATCTACAAACGGATGGTTTTGGACGATACCGGCTGTATAGGCGGCAGCCATCTCGACGATGCCCGGCGATGCGTAAGCAAACTGCTGGCGCGGACGTACCAGGGCCGATTCCAGCAAGCCTTCGTCGCGCAATCCGGCGGCGCCGCCATGGCGAACGAGCAGTTGTTCATGAATAGCGAGGGCATCGCCCTTATAAATCCAAAGTGGTTCTTTCACTTTGTCAGATTATTTCGCGAGAATCCGCAGCGTGTTGCGGTATCGGTCCATAATGTTCTGAGCCTTGGTCATCTTCCTCTCAAATTCGGGGTCGGGAGGCGCGAGATGATAGGCGCCGCCTGGAGATTCGATAAGGAGCAGGCGCTCTCCTTCGGCGGTCTTAAGATTCTGGATGACTTCCTTGGGGAGAATCACTCCCAGGGAATTGCCGAATTTGCGGACTTTGAGCTCGACCATAGTTATTACTATTGTAATAACATTTTGGCCGGACCGCGAGACAGGCCGTGCCTTGCCGCTTAGGGCGGCCGGAAGCGTCTCCCCGCTTAGGGATATACTTGACCGATGGATCGAACCACCTTGGTGATCGGGGCAATGGCGACATTCCAGGCCTTGGGGCCTGCACTTTGGGCGCAAGCTCCGATCCGGGCCACGACAGATGATGGGCGACCAGTCTTATTAGCGCCGGACGGCACTTGGAAGTTCAATACTCCGCCCCCCATCCTCTCCAAGGATCTTCGTCGCTATGGGAAGTCGTCTGAAGCCTCGACACAGGTGGCAATACCTTACGGCGACGTTGTCCTGTGGATTGATCCTAACAAGTGGAAGGAAGTGAGCCGTAAGGAAGGGCAAATCATTTTTCGCCACTCCAACGGAAAATTGTTTGGCCTCGTTCAATCGGAGAATCTGGGCGGCATCCCCACGGCGGCAATGAAAGACGTTGCTTTGATGAACGCCCAAAAAATGGACCCCAATGCGGCAGTTTTTGCGGAAGAACGGCGCTTAGTGAACGGCAGGGAACTGTTGTATTTAGAACTAAAGGCGACGCGGGCGAGCATACCTTTCCATTTCGCCGGCTACTACCACGGCGGGGTGAAGAGCGACCTTCAAGTGTTAGCTTACACGCTTGAGAGTGAATTTAGTGCGGCCGAACCCGAACTGCAACAATTCATCAATGGACTCGAGGTTCGCGAGGCCTCGTCTCCCGAAACGGCCCCAGTCACGGGCGCTCCGAATCAACAGGAATCCATTTCTTCTGGGCAATTCCGGCTCAATTACAGGGCGAATCAATGGGCGGTGAGCAAGGTTGCTGAAATAGGAACCTGGCAACTTAACAACAAGAAGGGTGACGCCTATGCGAAGTTCATTGCTGAACGCACCGAAATTCCCACAGAGGCACTTTCGAAAGTAGCACTGGACCGAGTTCGCGAACTGGATCCGCAAGTGAGGATTTTAAAGCAAGGGAGTCGATCCATTTCTGGCGTAGAGGTTGTCACCGTTCGTTTCGATACGGTGCTCAAAAGTATTCCGTTGTCTTTCCTCGCTTACTACTACGGGGGGAAAGAAGGATCAGTTCAAGTTCTTGGCTGGGCGGGTCAAAGTATTTTTGAGGAAAAACAGGCGGATCTGCAGGAACTCCTGGATGGGCTCGTTATCAACCCTGAGCGAAAATAGCGCGGCCGTTACTCTGGCATTCTTCTCATCCGCCACGCATAGTCCGCGAGACTGGCGAGCGTGAGCGCCACCGTCAGCCATTTGAGCACTTCAACCACAGGTGCGACGGCGATCCCAGCCAGGTAGCCAATCTCAAAGCCGAGGAACACAATCTGCACAAACGTGCTGATCTTGCCCCACGGTGAGGGAGGAAAGTTGCGGCGTCCCGTTGCCAGGTAAAGCACTCCGGCCACGGCCAGGATCAGCACATCGCGGCCCAATACGATCGCTGCCAGCCAGCTTTCTATGGCCCCCGTGAGCGCCAGCACGAGAAACGTTCCGCTCAGCAGGACTTTGTCGGCGATGGGGTCGAGGTAGGCTCCCAGGCGCGAGGAAACGTTGAAGCGGCGCGCCAGGAAACCGTCGATGACATCGGTGACGCTGATCAGGATGAAGAGGGGAATGATTTCGCGGTATTGGCGGCGGAACATCAGCAAGAATAGATACGGCGCCAGCGCCAGGCGCGCGGCGGTAAGCAGGTTGGGAAGGTGCTTCACTTACGAAAACACATTACGAAACCAGAGCGTGGGTCGCACTGGAAGCCACCTGTTCGTGGGTGATGATTTCGTAAATGGTCGGGTCAGACATGATCTTGTTGACCAACGCGAAATGCATTGCATGGCCGGCTTTTTCTGCAATCACATGGCCCAACAGCGGCTTGCCGATCAGCGCCAGATCGCCGATGAGATCCAGCGCTTTGTGGCGGCAACATTCGTCGGAAAAACGCAGGCCGCCGGGATTGAGGATCGAATCGCGGTCGAAGCACACCGCGTTATCCAGCGACGCGCCACGGATCAGGCCCATATTGCGCATCTGGTGGAGCTCGTACTCGAATCCGAAGGTGCGTGCGGGAGCGAGCTCGGCGGCGTAGTTCTCTGGCGTAACTTCCATTTCCAGGGTTTGGCGTCCCACCATGGGGTGCTGGAAGAACACTTCGCAGGTTAAGAGGAATCGGTCCGACGGCAGGATGGTAATGCGCTTGCCTCCGCCTTCCACCGACACCGGCTTGCGAATGCGCAGATAGCGTTTGCGGCGGCGCGACTGGCGGATGCCAGCGGTGCGAATTAAATCCACAAAGGGCTGGCCGCTGCCATCCAGGATGGGAACTTCCAGGTTATCGATCTCCACGAACGCATTGTCGATACCCATGCTGTAGAAGGTGCTCAGCAGGTGCTCTGTGGTCGAAATCAGCACGCCCTGACGCATCAGGCTGGTGGCGTAGCTGACCTTCTGCACGTGCCGCCAGCTCGCGGGAATGGTAAAACCTTCAAGGTCGGTGCGGACGAATACAATTCCAGTGGAGGGCGGTGCGGGAAGAATACGAATACGGACCGGAACGCCCGAATGCAGGCCCACTCCGGAAGCCTCGACTGGCCGGTTTACGGTCTTCTCAAATTGCAAAAAGTGCCTCCACGTGGGGCTCGTGTTGAGATGGGAACGCCAGGCTGCACTGCATTCTCAAACTCATAATAGCAAAACGTGCGACGGCCGTGAGGGGTTACATAATAGAAAAATAAAGACTTGTACCATTCAAAGTGTGTCTAAAGAGACACATTCATGCACGGGTTTGTGTCCATTTCGCACCGAAAAGCCAAGTTCGCGCTACACTGGACCGGAGCGCCGAATGAAAATCCTTTGGCTGCACCTCTACGCGCTATTGGTCGCGGGCGGGACCATGTTCCTGATTGTGACTGGGGCTCTGCTGGCGGGCCAAGAGGGGGGTCCAGCAAAACAACATCGCGCTCTGGCGGTGCTGGTGGGGGCCCTCATCGCTATCTTGGTGATCTGGCTGATGTCGTCGAAATCCCAGCCGTGGGTGCGCCGGTTAGGTTTGGTTGCCTTGGCCGGAGTGGCTGCGGAGGCGGCCCTGGGTTTCGCGGCGGATCCAGCATCGCCCATGGCTAGCATGGCGCACGCCGTTCTGGCGCCGTTGCTCTTGTCTACCGTTGCCGCCATTGCACTGGGCACTTCGCGAAGCTGGCAACACGATCCAATCTTCTTGCAGGATCAAGGCTGGCCACCGCTGCGTTCCGTGGCGAGGAACACGCTGGTAGTGGTATTGATCCAAGTCGCGTTGGGCGCGGCGTTCCGCTACGGATCGATCAGCGTGATGACGCACATCCTCGGCGCTCTGGTGGTGGTGTTGTTCATCCTCACGCTGGTGGTACTGGTGACGCTGATGCCGGAGCACCCCACACTCCGCCCGGCGGCGATCACATTAGGCGTGGTCACGTTCGTACAGATTTTCCTGGGGCTCGCCGTAGTGTCCATGGGATCGGCTAAGGCCAACAAAGCGATGGCGGTTGCTTTTTCGGTGGCCCACGTGGCGACTGGAGCCATTACGCTCGCCGCGACGCTGGTAGTCGCTCTAGAAGTCTGGCGCAACGTGCGCCCAGCGGTGCGAGAGGCCGAAGCCGCCGGCGATCAGGGCTTGGGCTCGTAGTAGCCGATCAATCGCCCCGCGGAAACCAGGCCAATCCACAAAACCAGCGAGAGGCACGCCGCCACCTTTGCCTGCGCGGGCATGACACGTGCGCGATCGAGCTCGGCGGTGTTGTTGTAAACGCTCTTGCGGAATACCAGCGCGTGAACTCCCACCAGCAGCAGAAGCGCCATCTTGGTCCAGAAATACGGATTCTGATAATAGAACTCAGCCTTCGACCACGCCAACATAATGCCGCACCCGGCTACCATCACCAGGCCGAGGCGTTTCCAGAAACGAAGCCCATCCACTACGTCCGATACCGAGGAACTGCGCATGGCAATACCCAAGATCCGCAGGTCCGTCATCAGAATCATGCCGCCAAAGAGCGCCATTCCGGTCAGGTGGCTAGCCAGGACGACTGGATAGACCAACGCCGATTCCCGCAGAGCGGTGCCGAATTCCGTCTGTTGAAGCCAGTGAAAAAAAGGAAAAAGAGACATGGCTGGCTCCTAGGTGAAGGCGATAAACAGTCCGCCGAATACTACGGATGTCCAAAGGGCGAGGGAGACGCTGCCCACCAGCTTGCCGAGCGTCGGCGAAGGATTCGACTTGGCAACTTTGCGGTGAATGGTGTAGTTGAACACGATTGCCGCCAGGAGAGCCCACATTTTGAACTGGAAACCCGAATTGCTGAGGTACATGTTGGGATCCGACGAAAATATCAGAGGGCCGGATATCAGCACAATGGCGAGTCCGGCCAGCGTCCACGGGGCGGTGTCTTTCAAGAGTTGTGCCGGGGAGGCGCGCCGCATGCCAACTCCCAAGAGGCGCAGATCGACGATGGTGATGGTTCCGATGGCAACCGCGAAGGACGCGATGTGTATGATTTCGGCCAGCGGGAAAGCCCACTCATTGTTGTTCAGGGGATTCGTCGACGGATCGTAAACCAGCATGCTTCTCTCCTAGAGATACCGTTCCTGAAGTATAGCCATATGGTGCGCCACATGACCGCCAATGATGTAGGCTAACGCGCGGACAGTGACGGGGTTTCCACTAGCCACTCCGCTGCGGTCCCACGCCTCCGCGGGCAGGTTGCGGAAAAACGTCAAGGTGGCTGTTCTAACTGCACGAAAGTCTTCGACGTGACTCGCCCATGAAAACCGATCGGCAGCAGCCGGTGGGACGGCAATATTTTGATCGAAGGAAGGCAGCGGATCGCTGAATCCACGCGCGAACCATAGGGCGCGGTAGAGGAATACGCGTTCTGTATCGCTGACGTGGTTCAGAAGCTGACGCATGGACCATTTATCCGCAGCGTAGCGGTGTAGCGATCGCTCGTCGGAGACCGTCGTGACAAGCTGAAGCGTCGGTTCGAGTTGAGCTTCGAGCGTGCCCACAACATCGTCACTAGTGATGCGGTCGATATAGGTGAAGTAGTAGTGCGCAGCTTCAGCGGATGCGGGGCGGCCAGTCATTGGGACACTGTAGCGCTGGATCGGGGCGGATAGCAACCCTTACTATGGTTGGAGTGCCGCGCCTCTTTTTAATCGACTCGTTTGGGTTCATTTTTCGCGCTTATCACGCGCGGGCGCGCTCCGGCGTGCCGCCCATGCGGACCTCGGCTGGAATCCAGACCGAAGCTGTTTATATCTTTCACAACATGGTGCGGCGCCTGCAGTCGGTCCACAAGCCCGAATATCTGGCGGCGATTTTTGAAAGCTTAGGCCCGACCTTTCGCGATGCGGCGTTCGCGGCTTACAAGGCGAACCGCACCGAGACGCCGCCCGATTTGATCGAGCAGATTCCGTGGATTCGCAAGACCCTCGAAGCGTTGCGGATTCCTGTGCTGGAGTACGACGGGTTCGAAGCCGACGACGTGATCGGAACTCTGGCATGCAGAGCGGCCGAACAAGGCGTCGAAGTGGCGATCGTTTCCAGTGACAAAGACATGCTGCAACTGGTGAACGGCAGCGTGCGCATGATGAATCCGATGAAAGACGACTTGTGGTACGACGCCGAAGAGACCGAGAAATTCATGGGCGTCCGGCCCTCGCAAGTAGCGGACCTGTTGGCGTTGAAGGGCGACAGCTCCGACAACATCCCGGGTGCCCCGGGGATTGGCGAGAAGGGCGCGAAAGATTTGATCCTGCGCTTTGGGTCGGTCGAAGGCGCGCTGGAACATGCGGCTGAGGTGGAGAAGCGTACGTATCGCGAAAGCCTGCAGAACCATCGCGACCAGATATTGCTCAGTAAACAACTGGCGACCATTCACACAAATGTTCCCGTCCCGTTCGAATTGGAATCGTGGAAGGCGCAAGAGCCCGACAAGATTCAATTGCGCGAGCTGTACAAGACGCTGGAGTTCAATCGCCTGCTGCGCGAATTGGGAGAGGCGGAACCAGCGGCTAACGAGATTGTTGCGCCTCGCGAATACCGGCAGTTGCAATCGCGCGAGGAACTGACCTCCTGGCTGGCGAATGTGCCCGCGGGAGCGCCGGTCGCCGTCGCCGTAGGCGAGATGATGTCCGAAACCGTTGTTGGTCTGGCCGCGCGCGCGGGAGTGGCATGTTCCTTAACCCTGGAGGACGCGCTTCCGGAACGGGCCACCGTGGCGCACGACATCAAGGCTTTGGTGCGGCGATTCGGGGAGTGCCCCAGCCTGACGCACGATGTCATGCTTTACGGATTTCTGTTGTCGGCCGACCCTGCGGCGTGTAGTCTCGCGGCTCTTTCGGAGAGGCACCTAGGGCGCGCGGCCGATCCCGATCCGGCTGCGGAAGCCGATGCGGTACTGGCCATTTTCAGCAAACTGCGTCCGGCGGTGGACGAGACGGGGCTCGCGGATGTGTACGCGAAAATCGATCTGCCGCTGATCCGTGTGCTGGCGGACATGGAATCGACAGGAATCACTGTCGATCCCGCGCAGCTTCGCGTACTGAGCGGACGTATGGAAGAAGAAATGGGCCGGCTCAGCGGCGAGATTTACGATCTGGCAGGGAAGACCTTCAATATTAGTTCCCCGCAGCAGTTGGGCAAAGTATTGTTTGAGGACTTGAACCTGCCCGCGCCCGTTCGTTACGGAAAGGGAAAGGCGATTTCGACCGCCGCCGATGTGTTGGAAGACTTGGCGGTGGAATATCCGATCGCGGGAAAAGTTCTTGAATACCGCCAGCTCGCGAAATTGAAGGGGACGTACGTCGACGCTCTGCCGACGCTGATCGATCCGTTCTCGGGCCGCCTGCATACCACGTTCAACCAGACAGGCGCGGCGACGGGTCGACTGTCGTCGTCGAATCCGAACCTGCAAAACATTCCGATCCGCACCGAACTCGGGCGCGAGATCCGGGCGGCGTTCGTGCCACGGACGGAAAACGGCCAGCCATGGAAGCTGATTATCGCGGACTATTCGCAGATCGAGCTGCGACTACTGGCGCATATGTCGCGCGATCCCGTGCTTGTCGACGCGTTCCGCAACGGAGAGGACATCCACACGCGCACCGCGGCCGAGGTATTCGGGATTCCTCCGCTCATGATCACGCCGGAACAGCGGCGCAATGCCAAAGCGGTGAACTTTGGGATCGTCTACGGACAGACCCCGTTCGGTCTGGCGGCGCAGTTGGGGATCGAACGCAAGGAAGCCGAGCTATACATTCGGGCGTATTTCGAACGCTACGCCGGCGTCCGGCGTTTTATCGACACGACCATCGCTGAGGTGCGGCGCACCGGTGTGGCTGTGAGCATGTTCGGCCGCAGGCGGCCGATCCCCGACATGCAGAGCAAGAATCCCAACGCGCGCAATTTTGCCGAGCGTACGGCTGTGAACACACCTTTGCAAGGGACAGCGGCCGATTTGATCAAGCTGGCGATGATCCGCATCCATGAAAATCTGCGCGGCATGCGGACCAAGATGCTGCTGCAGGTGCACGACGAACTGGTGTTCGAGGCGCCGCAGGAAGAAGTGGATAACGTGCGCGCTATGGTGAAATCGGAAATGGAGAGCGTGCAACGATTGGACGTGCCTCTGGTGGTGGATGTGGGCGTGGGAGACAACTGGCGCGATGCGAAATAGAATCCTAGCAGGGCTGCTGGTGTTGGCAACGACGATGGTGGCGCAGAAGCGCACGGTGACCGACGCCGAAGTGAAGCGCGTCCACGCGTCCGCCCTATTGATCGACACGCACAACGACTTTCCGACGGAGCAGGCGGGTAAGGACCGCCCGGCCGGATCCACTATCGATATCGGCGTGCCGTCGCCGATGGCGCATACGGATCTTGCACGGCTGCGGCAGGGCGGCGTGGGCGCGGTGTTCTTCGCGGCGTATGTCGCGGCAAGCTATGGTTTGGGACCACGCGCCTATGCCCGCGGATTAGAGACCATCGACATCATCCATGACATCGTCAAGCGCCAGCCTAGCGATTTCGTTCTGGCAACCACGGCGGCGCAAATCGAGGACGCGCACAAGCAGGGCAAAATTGCAGCGCTGATCGGCGTCGAAGGCGGCCACGCGATTGAGGACAGCCTGGACAAGTTGCGCGAATTCTATAAGCGCGACGTGCGCTACATGACGCTGACGCACACCAATACCAATAATTGGGCGGATTCGTCGGGCGATCTCAATGACTCCAAGGTGACGCGCCACAACGGGCTAACCGATTTCGGCAAAGACGTGGTGCGCGAGATGAACCGCCTCGGCATGATGGTGGATATTTCGCATGTTGCTGACCGGACGTTTTACGATGCTCTGGCCGTCAGCAGAGCTCCGCTGATCGCGTCCCATTCCTCGTGCCGCGCGCTGGCGGACGCGCCGCGCAACATGACCGACCAGATGATCATCGAGCTCGCCAAGAAAGGCGGCGTGGTGCAGGTGAATTTCTACTGCAATTTTCTGACGAACCAGAAGCCGCCGCACGCGACGCTGAATGACGTGGTGGAACACATCGATCACATCCGCAAGATCGCGGGGATCAATGCCATCGGCATTGGCAGCGACTTTGACGGCATCGACTGCGTCCCGGTGGGATTGGAGGATGTCTCCAAGTACCCGAACCTGACGCGCGCGCTGCTCGAAAGGGGCTACTCCGCCGCCGACATCCGCAAGATCTACGGCGGCAATCTGCTGAGGGTGATGAAGGCGGTAGAAAAAGTTGCGGCTAAGAAATAAGTTTGCGGTTGCGCCCGTGGCGATGCTGCTCATGCTCTCTGCGTGCGCGCCCAAACTCGTGGAAACCGGTGTTTTTATCGATCCACAATTCGCGTCGCTCGTGCCGGCGGATACAACGCTGCTCGCCGGACTGCGCGTCGAACACCTGGTGAAGACGCCGATCTACCAAAAGTATTTGAGCGGCGGCAAGATCCGCATCATCGATCGTTTCGCGCGCGGTACCGGCATTAACCCGGAGAAGAGTCTGTGGAACCTGATGTTCATCTCCAACGGCCAGCAGAGCTTCGTGCTGGGGCGCGGGAAGTTTGCTGACGAATTGATGGCTCCGGACTTTTCGCAAAAGGGCGTTCGACGATTCGGCTACAAGGGCCTGACGCTGTTCGGCGATGAGCAGCAGGCAATGCTTCTGATCAACTCCAGCACCATCGCCATCGGCGAGACTCCGACGCTGCGCGCGTTGGTCGATCAGCGCCCTTCGCTCACAGGATTGCCCGCACGGCTGACCGCACTCACGAAGGAAGTCCCGCGGCAGACGCAATTCTGGGGCGTCTACATGGGAGGCCCGGTCGACCTGCCGCTCACAGGAAATCTGGCGAACGCGAACAAGGTGCTGGGACTCGTCGGCAACGGTACGTTCTATTTTGACCTCACGAACGGCCTGAACGGCACCGTGACCGGAGTCGCAGCTAGCGCGCAAGATGCCCAGCAGGTTCACGATGGGCTCGCAGGTTTCCTCGGACTGGGGCGTATGATGGCCCCGAAGAGTCAACCCGAGTTGGTGCGCGCGCTCGACGGCATACAGGTCTCGCAAGAGGGTCAGCGCGTGAGCGTCAAGATCACGGAGCCCGAAGATCTGGCGGCGACGATGATAAATCTCTGGCTGAAGCAGTAGCGCTTAGTGCCCGGGAGGCGGCGGGATCGCGTCGCCCAAATTCAGGGAGCCACCGCCTTCGCTCACATAATTGCGGTTCCAGGCGGGCATTGCCACCACCACGTCGCCTGTCACCACGGCCTGGCAGCCCAGGCGCGATTCCAGCGTGAGATCGCCCGCCGTCTCCACGCGATCAAGCTCATCGTCGTCCATTGGCGAAAGGTTGGTCTCCGCGCCGGTCTTCATGTGGACGTGGCAGGTGGTGCAGGCGCAGCTCCCGCCGCAGGCGTGTTCCAGTTGAATGCCGAAGTTGAGCGCGATATCGAGAATCGACTCGGGCTTCCCGTGTTCCTGGTATGGCAGTTTCCCGGACTCGAACTCGACCGTGCGGCCGATATCTAAAAACGTAACCTTGGGCACACCCTCATTGTAGCTTGCGGGTGCTGGCATACTGGTTCTTTCATGTTTCATCTTCTGGAAAAACGTATCGCGCAGGCCATTGCTTCGCGCATCGAATCGCTGTACGGCATTGCGGGACCAGTCCAGATCGAGCAGCCTAAGCAGTCGTCTTTTGGCGAGATGGCGGTTCCCGCGGCTTTTCAACTTGCACGCCAATTGAAGAAAGCGCCGTTCGCGATAGCGGCAGAGCTTTCTGATCGAGACCGCCATGGCGTGATCGAGGGCGTCGATATCCTTGAAATTGTAGGCAACGGATACATCAATATTCGATTAGATCGCGGGTATTATGCCGCTGGGCTGCTGACTGGTGAAGGCGCGACGACGGCGGTGAACGCCGAGAAGATCATCGTCGAGCACACCAATATCAATCCCAACAAGGCCGCGCACATCGGTCACCTGCGCAACGCGATTCTAGGCGATACCTTTGTGCGCATGCTGCGAGCTACTGGCCGCAACGTCGAAGTGCAGAACTACATCGACAACACCGGAGTGCAGGTGGCGGACGTGGTCGTGGGCTTCCGGCATCTGGAGCGCAAGACTCCCGCGGAGGTGAAGAACTTAATCGCGACCACACGGTTCGACTACCTTTGCTGGGATCTATACGCACGGATTTCGTCGCACTACGCGGAACATCCGGAAAGCCTCCAGTGGCGCCGTGACATGCTGCATCTGATCGAGCAGGGCGACAGCGAAGATGCGAAACTAGGCCACCTAGTAGCGGATGCCGTGGTGAAAACGCACCTGGCTACGATGTGGCGGCTCAATATCGTCTATGACGTGCTGCCGCGCGAGAGTGAGATCCTGCATCTGCAGTTTTGGGCCACGGCTTTTGGGCTATTGAAAGAGCGCAAAGCCATCTACTTCGAGAACGAGGGCAAGAATCAGGGCTGTTGGGTGATGCCGGGGTCGGCGTTCCGCGAGGGATCAGCCGAAGGCGATGACGATAGCAAGGTGATCGTGCGTTCGAACGGCACGGTGACCTACGTCGGCAAGGACATCGCGTATCAGTTGTGGAAGTTTGGGCTGCTAGGCAAGGACTTCCATTATCACAAGTGGCACACATATCCAAACGGCCACGAAGTGTGGGCGTCGACGGTGGACGCGCAAGCGCCAGGTTCACCGCATTTCGGCGGTGGCTCGCGCGTGTATAACGTGATCGACTCGCGGCAATCGTACTTGCAAGACGTCGTGGTGGCGGGATTGCGCGCGCTCGATTTCCCGGAACAGGCCGCAAACAGCGTCCACTTCTCGTATGAGATGGTGGCGCTCTCGCCGCGCACTTGCATCGAAATGGGGATCGAGCTATCCGACGAAGATAAGCGCAAGCCTTACGTTGAGGTCTCCGGGCGCAAGGGCCTGGGCGTGAAAGCCGACGACCTGATCGACAAACTGATCGAGAAGGCGCTCGATGAGGTAACGTCGCGCCATGCGGAGGAGCCGGAAGAATCGCGGCGGCGGGCGGCCACGCAGATCGCGGTGGGCGCGCTGCGTTATTTCATGCTGAAGTACACGCGCAATTCAGTGATCGCTTTTGATTTCGGCGAGGCGCTGAGCTTTGTGGGCGAAACCGGACCCTATCTGCAGTACGCCACGCTGCGCGCGCGCAACATTCTACGCAAGCTGGGGGAGCGCGGCGAGGCCCTGCCGGATTTTCGCTCCGCTCTGTCGCGTGACGCCATGTCCCGCCAACTCGCGGACGAAGACTGCTGGCAGTTGCTGCTGGCGGCGTCCAAGGCGGATTTTGCCATCGAGCGTGCCGTGGCCAGCGGCGAACCCGCGCACGTGGCTCGCTTTGCGTTCGATCTGGCGCAGGCGTTCAGCGGCTTCTATCAGAAATTCCACGTGCTGGACGAGCCCGATGCCGAAAAGAAAATCTTCCTGTTGTGGATGACCGAGTATTTCCGCGTGCAGTTGGAGCGCACGCTGGCGGTGCTGGGGATTGAAGTGCCCGAGTACATGTAAATCGGATAGAATGTAAGCAGTCCAACCGTGCCGGAGTGTCGGAATTGGCAGACGAACCGGACTCAAAATCCGGCGCACTTCACTGGGCGTGTGGGTTCAAGTCCCACCTCCGGCAGTCCATTCGCGTAGGCAGGCACTCGGCT
>CAZDGT010000363.1:0-8818 GCA_964504905.1 uncultured Bordetella sp.
TCGGGAAGTTGTGCCATTGGCCTCGGCACTATCGGCTGTTCGACGCTCAGCTCCGCGGATGGCGCTTTCGTGGCCTCGACCGCCTGGCTGCGGGCAGACTATCTTTCAACCACTGACAGAGTTATTTCAGTGGGCGTTCATGAGGGCGGACATAACATGGGTTTGCAGCACTCCAGCACCATGGACTATGGCGCCGTGGCATTGGGGCCACCCGGGGGATCAGGAACCTTCGCTGAGTATTGGGACGTGTATTCGGCCATGGGGCTCTCTTACAGCATCGGCAGCACGGTCTTGATTGGGCACTATCCGGGTAATCAAAAAGCGGCGCTCGGCTGGCTGACGAGCGGGACTGAGTATCAAACCGTAACCGCAAATGGAACCTTCACTCTCGCGGCCTACGAAGGCGCCGGTGCTGGGGTCAAGGCGCTCCGCGTGCAGCGGCCGGGTACCAATAAATGGATCTGGATCGAATACCGCCAGCCCATTGGCAACTTTGACCCTACGCTGAATCAGTACAGTTCGAACATCTTCAGCGGAGCCCTCATTCACTATGAGGACCCGAATGATGCCCACGGGGGGCAAACCTTATTGCTGGATTTCACGCCTTCTGCTTCCCCTAACAATTTTGCCGATGCAGTTCTGGCTTCGGGCCGTTCCTGGGCCGATCCCAACTCCGCGCTAACCCTTTCGATCGGCAACGCTGTTTCGGGAGGCCTTCCCGTTACGGTCACGATGACGTCCGCTGCGCTCCCCTGCGATTTGAATGGAGACGGTTCCGTAAACGTTGTGGACGTCCAGGTTTCCATCAACAAAGCGCTGGGCCTCGTTCCTTGCGGCGCCGGAGATCTGGATGGCAACGGCAGTTGCAATGTAATCGACGTGCAGAGGCTCATCACCGCGAGCCTGGGCGGAAGCTGCCGTTTGGGTCCCTAACCGCAACGGCTTACAATGATCTGGTGATCCGTTACGTCGTCTGGCTGGCGCTTGCATCACGGCTTCTGGCCCAACAGGCTCCTCCCTTCGAAGTGGAAGAAGCCACGATTTCTCAAGTACACGAGGCGATGAGAAGCGGGCGTCTGACCTGTCTGGGGCTCGTTCGCGAATACCTCAAGCGCATCCAGGCTTACGATAAGAACGGGCCAGCGATCAATTCGATTGTTGTCATCAACCCGGATGTCGAAAAGCAGGCGGCGGAACTAGATGGCCAATTTGCGCAATCCGGCCTCGCCGGACCTCTGCATTGCGTGCCGATGATCGTCAAGGATAACTTTGAGACCAGGGGGCTGCAGACCACTAATGGCGCTCTGGCGCTCGCCGGATATCTCCCGCTCGAAGATGCCTTTCAGGTAAAGCGCGTGAAAGAGGCCGGAGCTATCGTGCTGGCGAAGTCCAGCATGGCTGAGTGGGCCTTCAGTCCCTACGAAACGGTCAACTCCATTCTTCCCGGCTATACGCGCAATCCCTACGCGCTGAATCGTGTGACGGCCGGTTCGAGCGGCGGCACCGCAGCGGCAATTGCAGCCAGCTTTGGCTTGGTGGGATTGGGCAGCGACACAGGCAACTCCATCCGCGGCCCGTCATCGCATCAGGCCCTGGCCGGAATCCGCTCGACTATGGGCCTTACCAGCCGGGCGGGCGTTCTGCCGCTTAACATGCTCGCCGATATTGCCGGTCCGATGGCGCGCACAATGGAAGACGCCACGAAGGTGTTTCAAGTGATCGTCGGGGCCGACCCTAACGATCCTGTGACCAGCGCGGCCGGCGCGCGCCTTCCTCAGAACTATGTAGCGTCACTCGATCGCGACGGTTTGCGCGGCGCCGTAATCGGCGTTCTTCACCAAGCCTACGAGCGAGAGACGACGGATCCCGAAATTGTCCGCGTATTCATGGCGGCAGTTGAAAACTTACGGCGCGCCGGAGCGACTATCGTGGACCCCGCTACTGTAGAAGGGCTGGAAGTAATCCGGCGTCCGCCGGAAGCTGGCGCATGTATGGGCTTCAAGTACGATCTCAATCGCTTCCTGGCCGCGAGAGGCGACCGCGTTCCTGTGAAAAGCCTCGCTGAGATCATCAGGTCTGGCCGCTTTCATCCCTCCGTCCAACGCCGCCTGGAGACCGCAGAGATGGGACCCGAGAATGGTCCGGAAACGGCTGCGTGCCAGGCCGAGATCGCCTATCGCGAAAAGGTGCGCGAGGCGGTGTTGAAGACCATGGACAGGCTCAAGCTGGATGCATTCGTTTATCCGACTTGGAGCAATCCACCCCGCCTGATCGGCGACCTGAATACTCCGCACGGCGACAACAGCCAGTTCTTTTCGCCCACCACTGGGTTCCCGGCCATCAATGTCCCGATGGGGTTCACTCGGGGCGACACGCTTCCCGCTGGAATGACGCTCTTTGGCCGCGCATGGTCGGAGCCGGCGCTCATCAAATTCGCCTACGCCTACGAACAGGCCACGCATCACCGCCGTGCGCCTGTGTCTACTCCGCCGCTTCGCTGACTTCGGCGAGTCTATTCGTAAAATAACGGTGCTTTCTTGAGTTTGGCGCTGGCCTCAAAATCGTGTTGAATCCAAAGTTGAGCCCCGGTTTTCTTCAGGAACGCCTCGACCGCCACCCGGGATGCCGCGGTTTGGTCGACGTTAAATTCCGAAGTCGGGAGCCGGTTCAGCTTCCGCTCTTCCGGATAGTGATACAGATCGCCGCTCAGCACCACTGGTCCCGTCTTGGCTAGCTTCAAATACAACACTTGATGACCGGGAGAATGGCCAGGAGCGGCTTTGATCACCACTGTCTTATCGCCGAAGACATCATATTCATCTTGCGTAAGCAATACCGTCTTGCTGTTCTTCAGCGCGCTATAGTTTGCGGGCTCCGTACGCGGCGACGGCGGGTCACCAAACATCAGGTCGCGTTCCGCCTTGGGCGTCAGCCAGGTCGCGCCCGCAAACGCGTTGCTATTGCCAACGTGATCCCAGTGAAAGTGGGAAAGCGCCAGATACTTGATATCCGTTGGGACGTAGCCCGCCTCGGCTAGCTGCGCTGTCAGAGGTTTGAGAGCAACGCCGTTTCGCAGGGTTCCTGGAGCGCCTGGCTTGAAACTGCTGTCGGGAATTGCTCCTGCGTCCCAGATCATGTTCCCCTTCGGATGGGCGACCAGGAAACACTCCATGGACATTTTGGGCGTCGCCACTTCCTCCAGCTTGAGCCTGTATGCCGACACGTCGGTTGCGTTGATCGTGCCGCAATCGAACACGTACAAGCGCACGGTCTTCGGAGGTGCGGCTCTAGCCGGCTGCGCCAACGCTAGAGGAGCGGCGACTGCGAGGAGCGTCGCAAAGTGAAAAAGCACTTTCGTCATCCCATGGAGCATATCTCGAACTGAGGCACAGCGACAAGGCCTCACACGACCCGATGCAGTAGCGGTTCTCCCGCGGCGAGACGTCGGCAGTTTTCAACGGCTACTTCCAGGCTGCGACGCAGCGTGCCGGTGGTCAGCCACGCCAAGTGCGGCGTCACTACAACGCTGTCGAGATCTAACAGCGGGTTCGCCACGTTCACGGGCTCGCAATCAAATACATCGAGCCCAGCAGCGCCTATTCTCCCGCTACGTAGCGCCGCAACTAAAGCAGGTTGATCCACTAATCCACCCCGGGCCGTATTTACCAAAATCGCGCCAGGACGCATGCTCTCAATCCTCTCCTGGTTTATCAGGCGGGCTGTCTCGGGTGTCAGCGGAACATGGAGGGAAACGATATCCGCCTCTCGCAGCAGATCGTCCAGAGTCCGGAAGCCGTCGGGATTCTCTGGATTTGGTACCGCATCCGTGTAGATTACTTTCGCGTCCATCGCCGTCAGGATCGGCGCTAAGGTCTGGCCCACCGCGCCATACCCCACCAATCCCACGGTGCGCCCCGCCATCTCTCCCAGGGAATCCTGCAATTCGGAAGGAAGCTGCCAGCCGCGGCCTTCTCGAGTGGCCGGATCTAACAACGGTAGCCGGCGAAGACACGCCAGCATCAGCAGAAGAGCCATTTCCACCACTGCCCGAGTATTAGTGCCGGGCATATTCGAAACAGCCACACCGCGTGATTTTGCCGCTTCCAGGTCGATGGTATTGACCCCCACGCCTATCTTTTGGATCAAGCGAAGCCGAGTTGCCTTGGCAATATCGTCCGCGCTGAGGGGACGAAGCAGATGCCACAGCACTTCAACTTCGGGAAGCAGCGCGTAGAAGCGATCGTCATTCGATTCGTCGCAGCACTCGACTTCCAGCCCGCGGCTTCGCAACGACGCTAGATCCCGCTGCCACGAAGGGCCCGCAGCATAATGGAGCAGAATTTTCATTTTCCCCACGCGAAGGCGCTTCGCGGCGGCAGAGCGCCTCGCCCGCCCCACGACTCGGCGATCCGAAGCCCTTCATTCCATTTCGCCATGCGCTCCGATCGTGCGAACGAGCCGACCTTCAACATGGGCGCGCCCCATCCAACTGCCAGGTGCGTAATGGTCACATCCTCGGTCTCGCCGGAACGCGCTGAGACGATGGCGCTCCAGCCTTCGTCGAGTGCCGCATCGAAAGCCGCTTTCGCTTCCGTTAACGTTCCCACTTGATTCGGCTTAATGAGCGCAGTATTACAGGCGCGCTGCGCCGCTGCGGAACGCACTCGGCGTGCGCTGGTCACCAGAAGATCGTCACCCACCACCGCAACCTTGCCTGCTGCCGCGGTGAAGCGGGCGAACCCCGCGGCGTCATCTTCCGCCAGTGGGTCTTCGATAGCCACGATGGGATAGCGCTTCAGCCAACCCAAGAGCAGTTCGATCATCTCGACGGAATCCAGCTCACGCGTCTCCAGTGCGAGTCTATAGCGTCCGTTCTTCCCAAACTCCGACGCCGCCACATCGAGCGAAATTGCCACGTCTTCTCTGGGGCGGAGCCCAGCGCGTTCGATGGCGCGGACCAGCATGTCGAGAGCCTCGCTATTTGTTTGAAAGGCGGGCCAAAAGCCGCCCTCATCGGCAACCCCTTGCAGCAGCCCGGCTTCCGCCATCAAGTCTCCGGCCGCGCGATATACTTCGGCGGTCCAGTCCAGAGCTTCGGTGTAGTCCGCGGCGCCTACCGCGATGACCATGAAATCCTGCACGTCAACGCGCTTGCCTGCGTGCGCACCGCCACCGAAGATCTGGATTTCTGGAAGTGGCAGACGTGCTTCCCGGCCGTTCGCCAAGTAACGCCACAGAGGCGAACCCGCATCTCGTGCCGCGGCATGGGCCACTGCCATCGATGTTGCGACAATCGCGTTTCCGCCCAGTCGCGACTTATTCGGGGTCCCGTCGAGTGCGATCAGCGCTGCGTCGATTGCCGCCTGGTTAGCTGCATCCAGGCCCTGCAGCGCCGTGGCGATCTCCGTGCTGACGGCGGCCACCGCCTTGGTGACGTCCAGACCTTTGAAGCGGGTGCCGCCATCCCTGCGGTCAAGGGCTTCTCCGGTACCGGTGGAGGCTCCCGCAGGCGCCAGCGCCCGGCCGACCGCGCCCGAAGCCAGGTGCACTTCGACTTCTACCGTGGGGCGTCCGCGAGAATCCCATAAGCGGCGGCCCACCACCTTTGCAATCGAGCTAGTGGCCAACGCGCAACTCCTCGGCCCATGCCTGGCGAATGACGGCAAGTCGCTCAGGCGCCTTTTGGATTAGCGGACGGCTGATCCTGCGCACACGCTCTTTGTCCAACTCCTGCGTGACGTAGTCAACAGGAGACTTGCCGTCAATCCGCGCAAGAAAGAGCGCTGGTAGCAAAGCCGCCGCTCGTGCCTCAAGATCCGCGGGCGGCTCCCAGGACACGCCAGTCACATAGGTCTTGTACATCGAATCGAAGCACGCTAGAAAATCGTGAGCTGAAGTCGGCGTCCAAAGACACTTGAGCAGCAGATGGTTCAGGCAGAACGCCAAGTCGAATGCCGGATCGCCATACCAGGCGCACTCGGCATCCAGAAACACCGGACCGTTCGGCCCGATCAGAATGTTCTTCGGGCTGACATCTCCGTGTACGAGGGCAAGCTTCCTGCTCGCAGTCGTCGTCACGAGACGGGTGAGCGGACCAGCCAGATCGGGATGCCTGCGAACCGTGGCCTCCAGATAAGGCTCCAACCGGATCGCGCGGAAAATATCGTCCGTCGGAAACATCTCCGCCATCTCACTACGCTTAGCCGTGGCTGCGTGGATCTTGGCAAGTAGCCGCCCCACTTGGGCTGCGATGGCAGGTTCTGCGCGGCCGGCTTGCAGTTCCGATCTCCACAGCCGATAGGATTCAGGCGGCAGGTATTCCATCACAAACAGGCCATGAGGCGCGTCCGTTCCGAGTATCTTGGGAACCGCGGCCGGCGCTATTTCAGCAACAGTGCGGAACCACGCTATTTCGTATTGGTTGCGCTCGACGGGGGCGATCCAATCCATCTGGACCCGCAGCTTGGGCAATGCTCGCTTCATGCAAATAGTGCCTCGTCGCAGGCCGACGCGCCAAATGTCGGATGAAACGCCGCCCGCAAGCGCGATATATCCCGGTTCCTCGTCGGGCTCCGCGAGCCCCATGTTTCGCAGGGACCGCGTGAGCTCCGTGGAAAAATTCGCGGCGACCAAGTTATTGCTTTGTTTCAACCTGAGTAGACGTCGCCGGACCCATCCCGACAATTTCGATGGTGAGGCCGTCTTCCTTCGAGCCGTCGAAGTGAACTTGGTTCGCGATATCCCGCACAAAGCCACCCGGCTTGAGTCCAACCGTGTTGTTTGGATCAAACTTCGTGCCCGTCCCGATCCACATGGTGCCCGCCAGCACGGTGATGAATCGATCGTTCGGATGCGAATGCGGTTGGCTCCAATTGTTTGGCTCGCGCTTAAGGAGCTGGACATACAAACCCGGCTTTGACGGATCGCCGAACAGAATGGCCGACTGGTTCCCGCTTCCCGGGCGTCCCTTCCACTCAATTTGAGCCGGCAGTTTGAAGTCTCTCGAATTACGGTCAAGCATCACCGCGTCCGCGCCGTAGGCTGCCATGAAGTTCAAAACTTCCGCGGGAATCTGACCCGTACGGTTCGTGGTCCTCGCGGCGGGGTCCGAGAAAATCATCAGGGCCAGTAGGCCCAAGGCCAGCACCAATTTGGAAAGTTTCACAGGAATCTCCTTTGTCCGATCCTCTGTATCTTACCGCCGTTTCAACAAAAGCGCCGTCCACAGTCGGCTATGCTGGTTTGGAGACAAATTATGGAATACAGATTGTTAGGCGGCAGCGGTCTGGAAGTTTCGGTACTGAGTTTCGGCACGATGACGCTAGGCGGTGAGGGACGCTTTGCCGCGATGGGCAACGTGCAGGCGGAAGAAGCGCGGCGTCACGTCGATATTTGCATCGAAGCGGGCGTAAATCTGTTCGACACCGCCGATGTTTACTCGGCCGGCAAGTCGGAGGAGGTGCTCGGTCAGGCCCTGGGCTCGCGCCGCAAAGATATTGTCCTGGCCACAAAAGGCTTCTTTCGGATTGAACCCGGAACCAATAAAGTCGGCCTCACACGCCGCCACATCCTGGAAGCTTGCGAGGCGAGTCTCCGGCGCCTGGGTACGGATTACATCGACCTTTATCAGGCCCACAATTTCGATTCGCTCACGCCGCTTGACGAAACGCTGCGCGCCTTCGAGGATCTCATCCGGGCAGGGAAGATCCGTTACGCCGGTTGCTCCAATTACGCGGGATGGCAGCTCATGAAAGCTCTCTCCATCTCTGACCGGCTCGGAATTTCACGCTACATATCGCAACAGATCAACTATTCGCTCATCGCCCGGGACGCCGAGAATGAACTTGTGCCCCTTGGTCTTGACCAAAGGATAGGCATCATGGCTTGGAGTCCCTTGCAATCCGGGCTCTTATCCGGCAAATTCCGTCGCGGCCAGCCCAAGCCCTCAGAATCGCGTTTGAATACGCTGGAGCTGCCCGGCACCATCGACGAGGAGCGGCTCTTCAAAATTGTGGATGTTCTGGCCGACATAGCCGCTCAGCGAGGCGTCTCCGTTTCGCAAGTCGCATTGAACTGGGTCATGCGCAAACCCTGTGTGGATACAGTGATTATCGGAGCACGCAATGAAAGTCAGCTCCGCGATAACCTGGCTGCGGCCACCTGGGCGCTGACAGACGGCGAAGTGGAACGTCTCGACGAAGTCAGCGCGCTGCCGCTGCCGTATCCTCACTGGCATCAGCAGAGATTCGCTGGAGATCGTAATCCGCCGGCGAAGCACGTGCGTTAGCTACGAATGATCGCCGCTATCACCAAGGCCGCCCGCACGGTTGACATCTAACTTCTTTTTTCGGAAATTTAAGCAACGGTATGCGATCGCGTAAATTCGGGTCGGCCTTTCGTGGCTTAGTCGTCTCAGTCGCGCTCGTCGTGCAAGCGCTATCTCAAGAACATACAATGCTGAGGCGAGGCATGTTGAACATTCCTCAAACTTTTGGATGGAACCTGGATGATGGAGTTATTTGGGGCCGTGGACAGTCTTCGGGATACTTTGATTTTTGGTATGAGGCCGTAAGCCCTGATCTCCGATATCTCGTCCCGCTACGTGGCGCTACGCTGGCTGCCACGGGCAACAGAGCGCTAGGGTATGGCGGATGTCGGAGTTCAAACTTATCAAGTAAGAAAATAGATTTCCGCAATTTGCGAAATGGCACGTTTGTTTGTGCTCACACGGCTCAAGGCCGGTATGCTGAGTTTTCAATCGATAACTTCCGTCTGGAAACCGATGGCACGTTAACGCTTTCGATATCGTTTATTACAT
>CAZDGT010000364.1:0-2474 GCA_964504905.1 uncultured Bordetella sp.
TGTTCGCATTCACGTTGAGCCTGCCGGTGTACTGGGCGGTGGCGGTGGCCATGTCCGGAGTGCGTGGGAACGGGCGTACGCTGCTGTTGGGGACGCTGGTGGTGGGCAGCGCGGAGGTGGTTTCCGTACTCATTCTGGCGAAGACGATCGCGTATTCGATCCTGGCGCAGATGCATCAGTCCAACGCCGGGATGGCGCAGTGGCTGCGCGAAGTGAGCTACTACCTGGTGACTCTGGTTACTCCGTACGCGGTGCCGCTGGTGGTGGCGGTCTGGCTGGACCGGCGGTTTCGTGAGGAAATTTTCGGTGTGAGATCCGCGCCTCGCTGAGTCAGCGGGCACTTCGCGTTGGCTGAAGAGTCGAGTCGCAGTCTAGAGCTTGTCCCAATCCCACAGCGCGTACGTGGACTCCTTGCTCAGGGGCAGGTTCGCTTTCTTGAGGTGAAGAATGACTTGGCCGCGGTGGTGGGCTTCGTGGGAGAGCAGGTAGCCCAAAAACGCCGTGGGGCCTCGCTTGAATGTCGTCAGTTTCCCGGTCTTCCCGGCTTCGACCAGTATCTGGGCGAGGGCTTCGGCTGAGGAGTCCAGCGCCGCTGCAATTTCGGCTTGAGAGGCGGTACCCGGCTCGAGTTTCGATAGCTTATTTGCGGTGGTTGCCTGAATCCACATAAGGCGGGTGTTGTGGATGTGGGCGAACTGGCCGGCGATGGTCCGCGCTCTGGGTGCAGGTTGATAGGACAACTGCTCGGCGATTAATGCGCCGAGCAGTTTCTGGTTTACGCGATTGTTCAGCCGCCAGGTGTCGGCTAGTGAGTAGGCCGCCACCGTCAGAACAGGATTTTCAGGCCGATCTGGATTTGACGGGGGTCGCCGACGCTGGTGATGCGGCCGACGGAGCCCGGGACCGAGATGTTGGTGCCGGGGCCGCCGAGGTTCGCGTGATTCGGCAGGTTGAAGGACTCCAGGCGGAACTGAACGTTGTAGCGCTCGGCGATGCGCGTGTCTTTGAGAAGGCTCATGTCGAAGACGATGTCGCCGGGGGCGAACAGGAGATTGCGGGAGCTGTTGCCGTAAGTGAATTGCTGCGGCACGGCGAAGGCGGCGGGGTCGAACCAGCGGTATTCGCTGCGCTCACCGCGGCCCAGGGTTGGGTTGCTGACGAGGTCGGCGCGGCCACTGCCCCATCCGGCGACCGAAGTGTTGAAGCTCACCGAGAAGGGTTGGCCGGTGCGCAGGTACGTGATGCCGGCAATCTGCCAGCCGCTGACGAATTTACCCGCAATGCCACCTACGTTGAGGAACTTCTTGCCGGTTCCGAAGGGGAGTTCATACGAATACGCGGCGGTGAAGATATGGCGGCGCACCTGGTCGGAGTTCCCCTTGTCGCGCGCGTTGTTGTAGGGATCTTCGGGGCCGCCGCTGATGGGCGTGTCGTCGAGCGAGCGGTTCCAGGAATACTCAAGCTGGAAGTTGAGGCCTCCGGAGTAGCGCTTTACCGCTTCGAGTTGTAGCTGGTGAATGGCGGAGTCGCCTCCCGAGGAGACCAGGCCGATGCTGGACCAGGGCTGGTAGGGGCGGCGGGGCTGGATCTGGCCGGGCGCGTAGGTCTGCGGGAAGTTGAGCTGGCGGCCGTTGTACGGGAGGTGCGCGGTGTGGTTGCCGACGTAGGAAGCACGCACGCCGAGATTGGCGGCGATTTCGAAGGTTCCCGATGGTGAGATGGCTGCGCTGTTGACCTTGGGCGGGCCGCCGAACGAATAGCTTGATGAGGGTCCGCGACGATTTCGGGCATTACGCGTCCGGTTCATCGAGAAAGCCGTTCGCGGCACTCGCGCTCCACTCCGCGTACAATTTGGCTGCGTCGCGAATGTCGTCGCGAGCGGCAGGATGGTGCGGAGTTCTCTGGCCATAAGGGCCGAACTCGGATCGGAGTTCACGGCGAACTTCCTCCCAAGGAATCGCTGCCACCGCTTGTTCGTTGTGGATGGAGGAGGATTGGCCGCAGTGGTGAAGAGATCGGTGAGGGGATAGCCAGCGGAAGCTACGGGCAGGAGGCGATGTGCTTCGGTGAGAACGGAATCTGAAAGCCCTGCTGTCCCCTGCGCAACGAGGAACGAAGCGGCGCGTTTGTCGATGAGTGAAACGATTGATTTATGACGATCACTGTAGGTTACTGCGTAGGAAAGTGAATCCCCCTACTCAACTCCCTGATCTTTCGCGTGCAAGTTTCTTGTAAGATATCCGGAACGGCGAACGCCTGGGTCGAAACCTGGATAGGAGTTTATCAGCATGAGGTCATGGATCGTCGATTGCATGGCGGGTGCTTTGGTTGTTGCGGGTGTTTGTTCTGCCCAGATACGCACACCGACGACGGCTTACGTCGCAGATTTTACGTCCCGGAATGTGACGGACAATTCGCTGCTCGCCTCGTTCACGGAATTGTATGAGACAGCGCTCATGGACGGTGGTCGTTAC
>CAZDGT010000365.1:0-2357 GCA_964504905.1 uncultured Bordetella sp.
AAGTCAAGTTTGCCGAGGCACGAAGGCACGCAGGCACTAAGGCACGAAGGGGCAGGGGGGCGAATCGCCAATGCGTCGAAGCGCGAAAGCTCCGAAATGCGGCGGGGGCACCTTGAAAAAGGGAGAGATGAAAGTAGAGAGGAGAGCAGCGGCGGGGGCGCGGAGCGGGAATTGGTGTGGAGCGGGTCGGGTGGTGGCTTGTTTGAATTCGGGCTAGGTTTTTTTGGGGCTGTCAGGGCTATCCCGGGGTGGGAAGAAAGTAGCGTGACGAGGGTCGCCTTCTCAAAAAGTAGAATGTCCCGAACGCCATGTAGTTAAGCCGCATCCTTTTTCTTCAGCAATTCTTGTCGCAATACGTCGCGTGGTTGCTTCATCAGCGGGAACTCCTTCAATCGGCGTTTGATGACGCGCGGTTCGATGCGGTTGCGGCGGTCGGCGTTGACCCGCAGGGCGGGCAATTCCGCATCCGGAGCGGCGTGGGCCAGCCAACGCAGGGCGTCGACGAAGCTGATCCGCTGCGGCTCGGTCTTCTGCCGCCGGGCGGCCTCGAGCATGACCGCTCGCACCAGGTTGTAAGCCAGCACGAACATCCAGATCTCCTTCATCACACCGTCCACGGTCTTGCAGTGCAGCACGTCCAGGCCCAGGGTGGTCTTGAGGTGCCGCAGGTCGGTCTCCACCCCCCAGCGCGTCCGGTACAACTCCCGCAACTCGCCGGCCGGATAGCGGATCGGATCGAGCAGGGTCGTGACCAGCGTCACCGCGCGCGTTCGGAAGCCCGCCGTCCGGATGCGATAGCGCAGCTCGCGCACCTGAATCCAATCCGGCAGCCCTTCATATGCTTCGTCGCTGATCCACGACGGACGATTCTTCGACCGGAGCCACTCCACCAGCTGGTCGTCCGGACCGAGACGTTTCCGCCAGCGTGAAGAGGGCGCGCCCGCAGTACGCCGCTGACTCGTCCCAGCCCGGCGATGATGACGCCGAAAGCTGACGATCTGCCTCTGATGCACGCGGATGCAGGCCTCCATCCCGCCCCGCTGAATCAATGCCAGATGAGCGAACGAGCAGAAGCCGCGATCGGCCACCAGCAGATCGCCACGCCGCAGGCAGGGGTGAATGGCCGGAACCAGGGCCAGGTCATGCGTTCGCAGGGCGGCGACTTCGACGCCCAGCAGCAGGCCGTGATACCCGTCGAAGGCCGTCAACAGGTGAGCGACCGGGAAGCCGCATCCCTTCCTCTGAGCTCCGGGCTGGCCGAAGTGCTTCTGCAGCCCCGGCGTATCGGGCATTGAGCAGCCCGTGCCATCCAGCAGCACCGGGCGGTGGCCATGCCACAATCCGCTCGTGGCAGTAGACGTCTGCAGAATGGCTCCGATCCGCTTCGCGAGGGTTTGAATGACCGCGAGCGGCAACTTGCGGCGGGCCTGACAGTAGGCCGAGGCCGTGAACTTCCGGCCGGTCAGACGCGGAAGCTTGTTGCAGGCCGTGTTGCCGTGCAGCATCTGCAGAATGAAGAGATGAATGGTCGTGACCGGATCGAGCACGCGGCAGCGCCACGTGTGACCGGCCTCGCGACAGACCTGCTCGATCATCCGGGGCGTCAGAACGTCCGCCAGTTCCTGCTTGATTCTCCGCAGGGTCAATGGGAAACTGACCACGCTTGGCCTCCTTTTGATGACGTTGACTCGACAACAACATCATCGCGGGAGGCCATTCTTTGCGCCAGCGCCGTAAGTGCGCTTCGTAAAAGATGTTATGGATATTCCAGATTAACTTAATAGCATTCTAGAATGTCCCCTTTGTTGTCCCCTTTGTTCCATGGACCAGATCTACCGCCGAGTTACCCTCGTCTTATGCCACGCCTGCTATCTGGAATGGATCGAAAACTCGGCCGCAAGCCGCGGTTAATCCGAATGCCGTGCGAATAGTGTGCGCGGGGTCGCAGGCGAGCTTACGCGCTTGCGTCCCCTACCTCCTTGAGCTTCTTCCGCAAAGTCCCTAATTCCGCCTCGAGCTCTCGAACGCGCCCTTCTAATTTCTCGATAACCGGAGCGATCTGCCGCTCCGAAAATCGCCTCGTGATGTGCTGCGGACAGTTCGTGTCCCATGCCTCAACGGCAAATACAATCGCCCGTTCGACCTTCCCCGGATAGCTTGAATCGCGCAGCCGTTCGAGCAACCTGGCGTCATCCTCGACCACCCGCGCCGTGCCCCACAGCTTCACCCGCCGGCTGTTCGCATAGTCCATCAGGAAAATGAACGCCTTGGAGTTCTCCGAAAGATTCCCAACCGTGATGTACTGGCGGTTGCCGCCGAAATCCGCAAACGCGAGCGTGCTGTCATCAACCACCTTC
>CAZDGT010000366.1:0-2199 GCA_964504905.1 uncultured Bordetella sp.
CTGGACTCCGCGCGCAACCAGTTCTTCCGCGCCTTTGCGGCTCCCCTCATATGGATTCCTCAGTGCGCCATGGTGATCGAAGCCTGGAGACAGGAGTGCGGCCCGCACATCGGCGAATGGATCGCAGCGGTGGGCGAGTTCGAAGCATTGTGCTCGCTCGCAGCTTTTGCCTATGAGAGGCCAGATGCAGTATTCCCCGAGTTGGTCGCCGATGGAGGCCCGCTCTTCGATGGGAAAGACGTGCGCCATCCTTTGATCCCTCGCGATCATGCCGTCGGTAACGATGTGCGTCTCGATAGCGGATGTGCACTGTGGATCGTGAGCGGGTCCAATATGTCCGGCAAGAGTACACTGCTGCGTGCGGTCGGGCTGAACACGGCGCTCGCGTGGGCGGGCGCGCCGGTTTGTTGTGCCAGTCTGCAGGTGTCGTCCCTGCGCATCGGGGCGTCCATCCGCGTGAATGATTCGCTCGCGGATAACAAGTCCCGGTTCTACGCCGAAATCAGCCGGTTGCGCGATATCGTCGATCTGGCGCGTGCCGGCCAGCCGACGCTTTTCCTGCTCGACGAGTTGTTGAGCGGCACCAATTCGCATGACCGGCGTATCGGCGCGGCCGCCGTGATTCAAGGCTTGGTCGAGCGCGGGGCGATTGGTTTAGTGACGACACACGATCTCGCCCTGGCCGAAATTACCGGGACTTTGGGCGAGCGGGCGCGCAACGTTCATTTCGAGGATCAGATCGAAAATGGCGAAATTCATTTCGACTATCATTTGCGCGCGGGGGTCGTGGAGCGCAGCAACGCCCTAGAGTTGATGCGGGCAGTTGGCCTCGACGTATAGTTTAGGAAGAAGAATATGAATGTCCTGATAACAGGCGCCAACGGCGGGTTGGGAACAGCGGTGTGTGAGGCCTTCATCGCCAGCGGCGCGAGGGTGATCGGCGTGGCGCGGGAATGGAAAGCATCGGCAGCCTTCACAACAATTTCGGCCGATGTGTCGACGGCTGAAGGTTGCGAATCCATGGTGAAGCAGGCGCTGACTCTGGGTCTGATCGATTCACTCGTGCATCTAGTTGGCGGATTCGCCGGTGGATCGCCGCTAGCCGAGACCACTGACCAGACTTGGGACAACATGATGAATTTGAACGCACGCGCCGCGTTTTGCACCTTCCGCGCAGTACTCAAACCGATGAAGGCGGCGGGGTGCGGGCGCATCGTGGCAGTGGGATCGCGCATGGCCGTGGAGCCATCACCGAACTTCGCAGCCTATGCGGTCTCGAAAGCGGCTCTGGTCGCGCTAGTGAAGAACGTGGCGGCCGAAGGCAAGAAATTTGGAGTGACGGCCAACGTGGTACTTCCGTCCACGATCGATACTCCGGCGAATCGAGCGGCTATGCCGGAAGCGGATGCGTCTCGATGGGTGACGGCGGAGTCTATCGCCAGGCTGCTTGTGTTTTTGACTTCGGATGCCGCGGCGGACACCAGCGGCGCGGTGATTCCGATCTATGGGAGGGCTTGAATGAAGAAAATGACGGACGCGGAGATCACGGCGGCTCTGCCATCCCTGGCCGGTTGGACGTTGAAAGATGGCAAGCTGCACCGCGAATACAAGTTTCCCGACTTCAAGAAGGCCATCGAGTTCATGGAATCAGCGGTGGCGGGAATCGAAAAAATGAATCATCACCCGGAGTGGGCCAACGTCTACAACCGCGTGACCGTGGATCTCAATACGCACGATGCGGGCGGGATCACTGCCAAGGACTTCGAGCTCGGGGCGTTGCTGGAGGAGTTGTCCAAGAAAGCTCTATGAGATTCGCGTCGTTGGGAATCGCAATTCTGCTGGCACAGGGCGCGCGGTCGCAGGAGACATTTTCTGCTTCGCCAACGCTCGACGCCGTGATTGGAACGGCGGTGAGTGAAGGCTTGATTCCTGGAGCGGTGGTGATTGTCGGGCATGACGGCAAGATCGTTCACCGTAAAGCCTATGGGAATCGTGCGCTGGTTCCATCGCGCGAAACGATGACTCTCGACACAATTTTCGATATGGCGTCGCTCACAAAAGTAGTGGCCACGACACCGTCTCTAATGAAATTGTTCGAGCAAGGCAAGCTGCGGATCAACGATCTGGTTACGGTGTACTTACCCGAGTTTCAAGGCGGACATAGCGAGATCGCGGTGCGCGATCTGATGACGCATTTTT
>CAZDGT010000367.1:0-15660 GCA_964504905.1 uncultured Bordetella sp.
CGCCGCGAAGTTGAGCGAATCCCCTGCGGCTGAGCCCGGAAAGCTGCATCAGAATGCGCCTCCGTACAGGAGGACAAATGTTGATCAGCGCGAGAATGCTATTGCGAAGGGCAATCTTCCCGTTTCCGCGCAGCGTCGCCATGTCGGTGAGGCGCCCTGCCAACGCCAAAACTTTACTCGCCGCTGGACGCCGCATCTCCTGGTAAGTGTCTAGTAATGGGCCAGGCTCACTGCTGCGGACCGCTTTGGCGAGCAGCCGTCCGAGTACCACCGCATCCACCAGTCCCGTATTCATTCCCTGCCCGCCCGCGGGGCTGTGAACGTGCGCAGCGTCACCCATCAGGAGTAGCCGTCCACTCCGATAGTTTTTCGCCACACGGTGGTGAAGGCGGAAGCGCGAACTCCACAACACTTCTTTGACGATGCCGGCAGTGGCGCCTGGCCCGCGCGAGTTGACCAGAGCCTGGATGTCATCCAGTGCGGGCTGCTCGGGGGCATGCGCGACCGTCGCCACCACTCGAAACCTGCCATCTGGAAGCGGAGCAACCACCAGCAGGCCCGAAGATGAAAAAAAGAGGGAGACTTCATTGGCTAAAGGCCAATCCATTCTCACGTCGGCCAGAACGAATGAGTCCTCATAGGTTCCCCCTTCGAACTCAGTGCCGGCGGCTGGGCGCACGACGCTGTGCATCCCATCGGCGCCAACTACGTATTGGGCGCGGATAGAGGCCTGCCCGGAGGGCGTCGTCACCGTAACCGTGGCGCCCGTGGGACTTTGTTCGACGGTGGTGGCAGCGACACCCCGGTAGATGCTACCCCCCAAGGCGGCAAGCCGATCGCTGAGAACCTTTTCGGTGACGTCCTGCGGCAGCATTAACAAGTAGCGGTACGGGGAAGGAAGTGCATCGAATTGCAACTTCAAAAGAACGCGATCACGAGCGCGAATGCAAAAATCGGTGATCTTTAGGCCTCGGTCGACCAGTTCTCGCGAGACCCCGAGTTCCTCCAGGACTTCCAGGGTGTGGGCGTGGATCACGCCGGCCCGCGAGGTGTTAAGCCCTCGTTCAAGCTTGTCGATGACCACATGCTTGACGCCGGCTTGCTGCAGAGCAATCGCCAGCGCCATACCGGTAGGTCCGGCGCCGACGATCAAGACGTCGGTAGTGGATGGCGGTACTGCCCTGTTGATTTCAGTTGGTTGCCGCATAGTGTCTGTCTCCGGGATCAGAATATGGCATTTCGATCGTGGGTGGGGAGTAATTTACGGTCAACAACCTAAGCGAAACCTATGTCCCGTCTACACTTAGCCACCAGCGGCAAAAACCTATTTCAGTTCGTCCCCCGCTTGATCTTGGCCCCGATCATCTCCACCAATCCGATCGCGCCCAATCCAAAGAGGAAGTGCAGAACCCGGATCACCTCGTGTGCGCCGCCCGGCAGGAACGTTGCCATGCGGAAGGCGAAGGCCACGACAAACACTCCGTAGAATATGGCGCCCAACACCAGGCCTGGCCTGACGCCTGCTCGCAGGCCGATCGCCGCCAGAATCCACAGCAGGCCGATCAGGATTTCGCCGATCCTCATGTGCATCGGCACCAGCTCGAGCGAATGACCGGACCAAAACATGAAGCCTAGCACCAGCAAAATCAGACCCAGCACGCGCACTGCATTCTGGATGACCATGGTTGCGATTTTCATTATGGGTTTAGGATCGCACGGCCAGCGGCCAATTGCCCGGCGCTGCTAAATTGTTATGCTGCGGGTATGGAGATTCGGCACTCCGTCTGCGCGCTCGATTGCCCCGATGCCTGCGGGTTGCTGGTCCACATTGAAGACGGCCGCGCCACGCGCCTGCGCGGGGACCCGGCTCATCCTGTCACGCGCGGGTTCCTGTGCGGCAAGGTGGCACAATACCTGGAACGGGAATATTCGCCTGGCCGCCTGCTCTATCCGCAAAAGCGGGTCGGAGCCAAGGGTGAGGGCCGTTTCGCGCGCATCTCCTGGGATGAAGCGCTCGATACGATCGTCCAGCGCCTCAAAGCCATTGCGGAGGAGCAGGGGCCCGAATCGATTCTCCCCTACAGTTACGCCGGCACTATGGGGCTGCTCAACGGGTCCGGTATGGACCGCCGATTCTTCCACCGCCTGGGCGCATCACGGCTGGACCGCACTATTTGTTCCAGCACCGGCGGCGCCGCCCTCACCGCCACACTCGGATTGCGTTACGCCACCGAGCCAGAACAGTTTAGCAACGCGAAGTTGATCGTCGCCTGGGGCGCGAACATCCACGGCACCAATGTGCACCTGTGGCCCTTCATCGTTGAGGCGCGGCGCAAGGGCGCGAAGCTGATCGTAATCGATCCGGTGCAAACGCGGACGGCGGCGCTGGCAGACCGACATCTTGCCATCAATCCCGGCAGTGATCTCGCGCTGGCGCTGGGCTTGATCCATGTGATCCTCGACGAGAGGCTGCACGACGCCCAATACGTGGCGAACTATACCCATGGCTTCGACGAGCTGGCGGCGCTTGCCCGCAATTATGATCCCGCCCGGGTGGCCGCGTTGACCGGCATCGCTCCCGAGGAAATCGTACAGCTAGCGCGAGACTATGCGACTGCGCGGCCTGCCGTCATCCGGGTCAATTATGGAGTGCAGCGCAGCGAGCATGGCGGTGCGGCGGTGCGTGCGATCGCGGCGCTGCCTGCGCTCACTGGATCATGGAAGGAGCCCGGCGGCGGATTGCAGCTCAGCACGTCGCATGCGTTCCATTTCAACAGCAAGGCACTCGAAATGCCGGAGCTGCAGGAGCGCTCGGCGCTGGGACGCGAAGCCCGTATCGTCAACATGTCGGAACTGGGCAAGGCGCTGACGGAGCTGGGCGCGCCACCCGTGAAGGCGATGGTGGTCTACAATTCCAACCCGGCGGCGATTGCGCCCAATCAAAACAAGGTTCTGGCGGGGATGCGCCGCGACGACTTGTTCACGGTTGTGCTCGAACAGTTCCAGACCGATACCGCCGACTACGCCGACATCCTGCTGCCCTCCACCACGTTTTTGGAACATACAGATCTGTATCGCGCGTACGGGCATTATTATTTGCAACTGGCACGTCCGGCGCTGGAAGCTCCGGGCGAGGCGCGCTCCAACGTTGAAGTTTTCCGTGATCTGGCTCTCCGCATGGGCTTCGACGACCAGTGCTTCCGAGATTCCGAAGACATCATGATCCGCTCTTTGCTGGGCTCCGGGCATCCGTTCCTCGAAGGCATCACTCTTGAGCGCCTGGACCGCGAGCATTCTATCCGTCTCAATATTTCGGACCCCGGAATACCCTTCCTGCCGTTCGCGGAAGGCGGGTTCGGCACGCCATCGGGCAAGTGCGAATTCGGAGCCGAGTTTCTCGACTACACTCCGCCCGCCGAATCTCGCTTCGGAGATAAGTCATTGCGCGAGCGTTATCCGCTGGAGCTGATTTCGTCGAAGAATCACGACAGCATGAATTCCACGTTTGGCAATCGCCCACACGTCGATGCGGATACGTCCCTGCTCCACCTCAACCAGACAGATGCGCAATCGCGCGGCATTCAGTCCGGCGACCGCGTGCGCGTGTTCAACGATCGTGGGAGCCTGATGTTGCGCGCCGACGTGGATGGAGTCGTGCAGCCGGGTGTGGCCCGCGCTCCCTCGGTTCGGTGGAACAAAAGTGCGGAGGACGGCGCGAATATCAACGTACTGATCTCCGAGCGCCTCACGGACATCGGCGGCGGCCCAACGTTTTATAGCTGTCTGGTCGAAGTGGAACGCTGTGAAGACTAGTGGGCCGCGTGTTCCAGCATGGCGTCTAGGTCGCTGCGCGAATAATAGTGTCCCCGCATCACGACGCCGCCGATCTTCTGCGTGTTCTGGATGTCGTCCAGTGGATCTGCATCGAGCAATAAAAGGTCGGCGGACTTCCCTTCCTCCACCGTGCCCGTTTCATCCAGAATCCCGAAGTAGAGCGCAGGATTGCGAGTAGCGGTCTGCAGCGCTTGCATGGGTGTCAGACCGGACTCGTGAAGAAGCACTAGTTCTTGATGCAGTCCCCAACCCGGCAATACCGGATTGAACGGATTCATATCAGTTCCCGCGAGCAACTGGACGCCCGCGCGGTGCATGTCTCCCACCAGCTTGCGGTAGCGCGTTAGTAACATGCGCATGCGCTGATGCAGCACTTCATACTCGGCCGGAGAGAGATCACGCAGGTAGATGATCGTGCGCGGATCCCAATTGTCAGACCAGGCCCTGGGCACAAAACGCCGGCGCGAGTCGTTGACAAACTCGGCGTCGAGCTCGTGCACGAAACCGGCGAGAATCGAAAGCGTGGGCGTTTGCCAAGTCCCGTTCTTTACAAATGTCTGGAACAATGCCGCGGCCTTCTTTTCGTCGTAGGTGTCCACCAATCCCGCCAGCATCGGCCACGCCAGCAGACGCAGCCTTTGCGAGGGCGTGAGCTGGGGATCGTACATCGTAGTGACGCGCTCGACGCGGAGTTCCATTTCGCGTGTAGACGCCGTCAGCAGGATATTGTTCAGGTGTTCTTCGCTGCGCATGCTGGCCTCGGAGGCTTCAAGCGGACTCACCTCCTCCGGCACATGACCTGCGAAGGGAATGCCCACTGTGCGGGCTTCGTCGGCGAGAGCCAGGAACGCATCGCGCGGGACGCTGCTGTACACCTTTAGAAAATCTGCGCCCCGCGCCTGCAGCAACCGCACCGCAAGCCTAGCCTGATCGGGGTTTGAAACCGCTACTGCGTCCGGCAAACCACTGTTCATCAGCGGACCGTCAATGAATCCGGGCGCAAACATTCGTGGCGCGTCCGCCAGCCGTTTCCATTGGCGGATGGTGTCAAGCGAGGCACCGGAATACATTTCGCGCACTCCCGTGATTCCGTTCGCAACCAGCAGCGGAAACGCTGCTTGCGGAGACGTGATGTGCACGTGCATGTCCCACAATCCAGGGATAAGGTACTTGCCGGTCGCGTTGATCACTTGCGCGCCGTCCAGAGCCTCAACCTTGGCGCGCACGGAAGCGATGCGCCCCTCGCGCACGACGACAGTGAAGTCTTTCTTGGGAGGCGCGCCAGTGGCGTCAATTACGGTGGCGTGTTCGAAAACCAGCGTCTGAGCGAGTCCTGGGAGAGCTGTTCCGATCAGGAAAAGGAATGCAGCACGACGCACTGCGGCTTACTTCTTGTCGAGCTTGAAGTTCATGACGGCTTCTTTGCGATTGTCGAAGATGCTTAACGTCCGCAGGGGCGCCGTCATGTCGCCCGACTTCGCCGTCAACTGATAGTCGATATCGGCCCGCAATCCGGAGAAATGGTATTGCCCGTCCTGCTGCGTGATGAAGGAGCGGATCTGCAGCGAGCGCATATCCTTGAGTTGAACCACTGCGCCGTTGGCGGGCTGGTCATCAGGACCCACAACGATTCCCATCACGGAACGCGAATTGGCCTCTTCACGGCGCTCTGCCTTGCTTTTGCTCTGCGCCTCCAGTGCGGCGGAAAGAATCACGGCCAGCGCCGTCAGCGTTAGCACGTGTTTGATGTTCCGCGTTCGGTTCATTTGATTTGCTCCTATCATTTGGACTCGGCTGGCAGCGCCAGGGTTACCTCCACTCTTTCTTCGCCTGCAACAACAGCCTCTTTTTCCACAGGCTGGAATCCCTTTAGGGAGGCTCTCACCACGTAAACGGCTGCCTCGGCCGGCACTCGGAACGCAAATTCCCCTCGCGCATCGCTTAAGGATTGCAGTTTCTTCACCTTGGGAGCGTCCTTCACTCCCAGGGTGACGGTGGCGCCTGGCAGTGAGAATCCGCTCTCGCGAAATACGGTTCCAGCCACCACGGCATGGCGTCCGTCGTTTTTTTGCGCCGCGGTCAGCAGCAGCAGGGCACAGAATGCCGCCGCCAGCTTACTTCCAATCCTCATCCTCGTCTTCTTCTTCGTCGTCATCATCGTCGTCTTCGTCAAGATCGTCCTCGTCGAGGTCTTCTTCATCCTCGTCGTCGGGCGCATCGGAAACCAATTCCAATGGACTGACGCCGCTCACGTTCAGGTTTGCGCCACACTCCTCGCAGATAAGTGAATCCCCTTCGTCGAGTTCTTCCTCGTCAACATCTATGACCGCATCACAAAGCGGGCAGTTGACCATCGCTCCTCCTCCTTTTCACCCCGCGCGTTCCAGGCGCAATTCACTGGCCGGCGCTGCACAATCACGCATCCAGAACTATATTTACCATGAGATTGTAGCGAATCTCGTATCAGGCGGGCTGCAATACGCCAGCGGCGCCTGCCAGGTCCGCACTTGACATGGTGACCAAGGTCTTTTCCAGGTCCTCGCCCGAGGTAAACATTTTTTTCAAATGGCGGGCAGCGAGTTTCAGGCACCACGGATCTGTCAGCGCATGGCCTGTCTTCGCGGCGAGCGCCAACAGCAGCGGATGCGGCAGGGCGATGATTTTTTCCTGCTTTTCCTCGCCCTCGCTCCACACCACAAACTTCACGTCGACGGTATCGGCGTGGCGGATGGAGATGCCCGTCTGCAGCCAGCGGAACTCTACCTCCCAGGTGCGGCCGAAGGGATCGGGCCCAGCTTGGAAACGGCGAAAATTGTCAGGCATCGCTACTAGCGTAACAAAGACGCCTGGAGAACCGTCACATCCACCGGTGCCCGGAAACTGCCCTGCGCCAGAGATTGATTGCCCCCACCTCGCCCGCCGGCGGCTGTGACGGTTGCCTTCACACGATCTCCTGCGTGAATTCCGGAATCGGGCGACGCAGCCAGCAATATCGACGGTGGATTCGCGGACACCGCCAGAAACACGGCGAGTCCCTGCGCTATGAATGCTTGCGCGCGTGTCCGCATGGCATCGTCAATGGCGCCTTCCTGGGTAACTCGCCGGATACCGTCGGTATCTGCAGCGGTGGCGGACCACAACTCCCTGCCCTCGCGCTGGGCAATGTCCGAAGCTAACCGCTGGTTGGCTTTCTCCAGCGTCTTCACACGCTCGAGTTGCGCGGCCACCAGAGCCGGGGTTTCACTAGAGGGCGCTGAAAACTGCCGCGCGATCTCTTGCAGGGTCCGGTAGTCGGCACGCGCTTGCCGCAAGGCTCGCAGGCCGCAGACAAACTCCAGGCGAGTGTTGCCGCGAATCTTCTCGGTCTTGCGGATCAGAACCGGTCCAATCTCCGCAGTGGTACGGACGTGGGTTCCGCCGCAAGCGCTGCGGTCGATTCCCTGGATCGCCACTACGCGCAACGTGCCCGAGCGCTGCGATTCCTTGCGCAGCCCCAAATCGGCGGAGGCATCCTCAAAGGTGATTGCCAGCGGGCGAGCTTCATGCACGATTTCCGCGCAGCGGTCTTCAGCTTGCTCGATCTGGCGTGCGGTAACCGTGGGCGCGGCAACGTCAATGGTGCAGACTTCCGTTCCCAGATGAAAACTCATCGTCGGGATCTTGAACAAGTCTTCAAGCACCGCCGATAGAAGGTGCTGCCCGCTGTGTTGCTGCATGTGATCGAAGCGCCGCGGCCAGTCGATTTCGGCGGCGATGCCGCCTTTCGCAAGTGCAGCGTCCAAAACGTGCGCCACACGATCCTCTTCATCTATCACCTCGATGACGTTTACACCGCCCAACTTCCCTGTATCGAAGGGTTGGCCGCCGGAGCTGGGATAGAACGCCGTCCGATCCAGGTAGACGCGACGCCCTTCATCTGCGGTCCCGACGATATTGGCGCGAAACTCCCGCAGATAACAATCTTGGTAGTACAATCTTTCTGTCACGGCGCAGGCGAGAGGATTTCTACTTCCGCTCGGATGAATTGCCAGTCCGGCAGTTCGTAGATACGGAGCTTAGTGGTGGCGGCGGCCGCGACGTCCTTAATCTCTTGCGGTCCCAGCGCTGGGACCTTGGCTTCGAACTCGGTGATGGGCGGATCTTCCGGCTTTGACGCGGTTGTGACCAGCCGGACTTTAATAGTCAGGTCGCCGATATCCGCCTCGGAGTGATTCACCACTGCGAACTTAACGTTCAGCTTTCCCGCGCCCTTTTCGGCTATACGGTATCCGGAGAGTTCCAAATACTTGGCGAGCGGGTGCTTGTTCGCAATGATCGTAGTGGAGGCTTCAGGCGCGCCAGCCCTTTTGGGCTGCTTGGTATCCGGCGCAGGCGCGGAACATCCGGCGAGGAAGAAAATAGCTGCGACTAAGGTAAATCTCACTGTATCTAACATGTTACACGTCAAACGGTGATAATGATGGAGACGACGGCCATGCCGGGACACATCCGCGAGCAGATCGACACCGTATTCCGGCGCGATCCGGCAGCGCGGAGTGTGCTCGAAATCGTACTGTGCTACCCCGGCTTCCACGCGGTACTGCTGCACCGCTTATCGCATCGCCTTTACCGTTCCGGCCGGTTCACCCTGGCCCGCGTCATCTCGCAGTTTGCGCGAACGTGGACCGGCATTGAGATCCATCCCGGCGCTTGCATCGGCCGGCGTTTCTTTATCGACCATGGGATGGGCGTGGTGATCGGAGAAACTTCCGAGATAGGCGACGATGTTCTGGTGTACCAGGGCGTGACTCTGGGCGGTACCGGGAAGGATACCGGCAAGCGCCATCCGACGATTGGTGACGGTGTTGTGATCGGCACCGGAGCAACTATCCTCGGCAACATCCGTATCGGCGATCATGTCAAGATCGGCGCAGGTAGCGTAGTGGTACAGCCAGTGCCGGATCACTCCACCGTAGTGGGCGTACCCGGCCGCGTGGTCGGCGACGACGAAGAATTCGAACCGCTGTCCCACGGCGACCTGCCTGACCCCGAAGGCCGCGCCATCTCCGAACTCTCGAAACGAGTGGCTGAGTTGGAGGCCACGCTCAAGGCTCTAGCGGATGAAAAGCTTTCTTCGAAACGTTAGCCTGGTCTACCTCACAATTGCCGCCGCGCACGCCGCGGATACTACCTTTTGGGTGGAGCCTTGCACCGTCATGATCGCCTCCTGCAATGCGGGGGATTCCGATCTAGCGCGGTGGGCTTTGGAAGCGTGGGCTAAAGCGTCCGGCGGGCAGTTACATTTCGTCGAGACGAGAGAGCGAGCCAATGCCTTGCTGCGCGTGCTGTGGGCGGATAAGAACAGCGGTCTCTACGGCGAGGCGGTATCCATTAACGTAAATGGACGCCGCGGAGCCGAGTTGCACATTCTGATCGCCGAGCCGCCCGGCAATGACCGGCTGCTCCGCGACGCCATCGTTTATCTAACGTGCCTGCACGAATCCGGGCACGCCTTGGGTCTGCCTCATACGAGGGCGTTCGCCGATATCATGTACAGCTTCCAATTTGGCGGCGATATCGAAGAATATTTTGGGCGTTACAGGCGCAAAATCACGACGCGAGAGGACATCCGCAAGAACTCCGGCATGTCAACGGCCGACCGCGACGCTCTCCTCGAAAGCATACCGAAAGGCGTTCCGCGTTAGTCCAGCGAGCTCGTCTTCCGTGAACCCGAACTCGCGCGCGGCCAGTTCATATTCGCTGGCGAGCGTGCAACCGAAGAGGGCTGGGTCATCGGAATTCAGAATGATGGGGACGCCTGCGTCATACAATCGTCTTACGGGATGTGCCGCCAGCGACGGCACTGCGCCGGTGCGGACGTTGCTGGTTATGCAAATTTCGAGCGGGATTTGCTTCGAGGCGAGGTGCGCCACAAGCGCTGAGTCCTCAATCGCGCGAATGCCGTGACCGATGCGCTCGGAGCCAATTTCAAGCGCTTCCCAGATGCTCCAAGGACCGGCAGTCTCGCCCGCGTGACACGTCAAGTGCAGACCACGATCGCGAGCTTCGCGAAAGAGCTGGCCGAACAGGCGTGCAGGGCCGCGCTCTTCGTCGCCGCCCAATCCGATGGCGACGACTCCATCGCCTAGGCGCTCGGCCGCAAGATCGAAAACCGGCTTGGCCGTCTCTGCGCCGAATTGCCGGATGGCGTCGAAAATCCAGCGAACTGTGACTGAAGTGCGTGCAGATTCGCGCGCCAGGGCTTCGTAAAGAGGAGCAAATGGTTGTTGCTTCCACAACACGACCCCAACCGAAAGGATCACCTCCGCATACGTGACGCCTTCTATGTCGAGACGTTCGAACAAGCGCCGCGCAACGCGCGCGTAGTGTTCCGGAGTCCGCAGGCGCTGGTTTACCCACACGAAACTCTTCAGAAATCCCGGGAAATCGGAGTATGCCGTGTTCGCGGCAATCTCTTCGCGGGTAAGCGTTGGATCGATCTCCAGCAGCGTCTCCGGCTCGACCGAACCATCCAGGTGCACGTGCAACTCAGCTCTCGGCGGCATCAAGTGCCATAATAGCGATGTGCAAGCAGCCCCCGTCGCCCCTTCCTTGACATCCTTCGACTTGCATCTCCACGCCGAGGGTACGCATCACGAGAGTTATCGCATGCTGGGAGCGCACTTGGTGCGCGACGGGGCGGTATCCGGTGTGCGCTTCGCCGTATGGGCTCCGAATGCCGAGCAAGTCACGGTTCTCGGCGAGTTCAACCAATGGAACCGCCGCAGCCACCCCATGCAACATCGCGACAGCGGTGTATGGGAGCTGTTCATTCCGGCGTTGGGAACCGGCGAGCACTACAAGTATTGTGTGCGTTCCCGCGACGGCAGCGAACAGGA
Source organism: uncultured Bordetella sp. (assembly GCA_964504905.1). Classification (GTDB taxonomy): domain Bacteria; phylum Acidobacteriota; class Terriglobia; order Bryobacterales; family Bryobacteraceae; genus Palsa-187. Next base: position 10,713 of record CAZDGT010000367.1, read on the forward strand.
GAAAGCCGACCCTTATGCGTTCTTCGCGGAGGCGCCGCCCCGAACCGCATCCATCGTCTGGGGCCTCAATAATCACACTTGGGGCGACCAAGCCTGGATGGAAGCGCGCGGCCACCGTAACCTGCAGCGCGAGGCCGTATCGGTTTACGAAGTGCATCTGGAATCCTGGATACGCAAACCGTCGCATGAGTCACTGAGTTACCGTGAGCTGGCCGACCGCCTGGTCACTTACGTTCACGATCTTGGCTACACGCACCTTGAATTGTTGCCCATCATGGAGCATCCTTTCTCCGGCTCGTGGGGATACCAGGTCACGGGTTATTTCGCGCCGACCTCGCGCTTCGGCACACCCGACGATTTCCGGTATTTCGTCGACCGCTGCCATCAAGCCGGACTAGGCGTGATTCTCGATTGGGTGCCAGGACACTTCCCGCGCGACGCTCACGGCCTGTGGCGTTTCGATGGCACAGCGCTCTACGAGCACGAAGATCCGCGGCAAGGTGAGCATCGCGAATGGGGCACGCTGATTTTCAACTACGGGCGCAACGAGGTGCGGAATTTTCTGCTCTCAAACGCGCTCTACTGGCTGCGCGAGTTCCACATTGACGGCCTGCGCGTGGACGCTGTGGCTTCCATGCTCTACCTGGACTACGCGCGCGAAGAGGGCGAGTGGATCCCCAACCGCTTCGGAGGCCGCGAGAACCTGGAAGCCATCGATTTCCTGAAGCGCTTCAACGAGCTTGCGCACCAGGAGCCGGGGGCGATCACGATTGCCGAGGAATCCACATCGTGGCCTGGAGTTTCGCGCCCCGTCTACACAGGCGGCCTGGGTTTCACCATGAAATGGAAGATGGGCTGGATGCACGACATGTTCCAGTACTTCGCCAAGGATTCGGTGTTCCGCAAGTATCACCAGCAACTGATCACCTTCAGCATGCTCTACGCTTTCACGGAAACCTTCATGCTGCCGGTGTCGCACGACGAGGTGGTGTACGGAAAGCGGTCGCTGATCTACAAAATGCCCGGGGATGAGTGGCAGCGCTTTGCAAATACGCGCGCATTTCTCGCCTACATGTTCGCGCACCCAGGCAAGAAGCTGCTTTTCATGGGGACGGAGTTCGGGCAGACTTCGGAGTGGAACCACGATACACAGCTTGAATGGCGGCTGCTCGAATATCCGATCCATTTCAAGCTGCAGACCATGGTGAAGGAGCTGAACTGGCTGTACCGCCGCGAGCCTGCACTCTACGAAGTGGACGATTCCTATCACGGCTTCGAGTGGATCGACTTGCAGGATGCCGAGTCCTCCACCATCACGTTCCTGCGCTTTGCGCGCAACCGCGAGGATTTCATCGTGTTCGCGTGCAACTTTACGCCCGTGCCGCGCGAGGGTTACCGTGTCGGAGTTCCAAAGGCCGGACTCTACCGCGAGTTGTTCAACACCGACTCAGAGCTATTCGGCGGAGCGAACCTGGGCAATGCGGGAGCCGTTTGGGCGGATGAAATTCCCCACCATGGCCGCCCCGCAAGCCTCGTGATCACCATTCCGCCGCTGGCTGTGGTGGCGTTCAAGCTATAGCTCAATGGACTACGTTTCGGTCCTGCGTTCAGCGTTGCAGTTCGCGCATGACGGAAAGACAAGAGAGTCGCTTTCTATTCTGGATCGATTCCTCCGTGACGCTGATCCGGAGTCTGATCGTGACGGAATTGTTGCGATTGCAGGACATGCGGCGATCACGGCGGAACAGATTGGAGACTCGCAATTGGCCGAGAGTTACTATCAACGGGGATTGCAAGCGTCTCCCGCAGACCCGCTTCTACTCCTGAGTATTTGGGGATTCCGGAAGAGATTGGGGGATGTTGCCGGCGCGAGAAAATACTTCGGCGAATGCAAACGTGCCAGTCTCGAACAGGGGAATCACGAGGTTTTTGCGACCCTGAAAGAGTTAGAGGATCGGGACGGGGACCTTGGTTGACGGACGGAAAAACTCAGAATCGCCTCCCCGCTTGAATCATTTCCCAGATGCCCGGTTGTCCGGTTTTCAGGCGGCGGCCTCGCCTTCGGCCGCGGGGTCAACAAACGCCGAGAGATGACTCCTGGCTTCGACCATTCCAATTTCCACGGAGCAACTCCCTTCATTAGTTTCCCCTAGTCTGAACTCCTCAACCCGCCGGTCGGCTTGTCGATGTATACTCCTCCTATTCCAATTGTTTGGAGGATCCATGAAAAAGTTCACGCTACTCGCGCTGCTGGCCGCACTCACAACGCACAATGCGGTCGCACAGAATGCAAATGAGCACTGGGTGGCTACTTGGGCCACGGCGCTCCGGCAAACGCCTCCGGTTGTTTCCCCCTCGGTGGGACAGCCAATCACCGCCGCACAGCAGGCTCAGTTGGGATTCAACAACCAAACGGTCCGCATGATCACGCCGGTCAGTATTGGCGGCACCCGCGTCCGTGTGCAACTGTCGAACGCCTTCGGGACGACACCCCTGGCGATCGGCGCGGCCCATGTCGCATTGCGCGCGAAGGAATCGGCAATCGCGCCAGGATCGGATCGAGTGCTGATGTTTAGCGGACAGCCCAGCTTCACCATTCCGCCGGGAGCATCTGCACTCAGCGATCCAGTGACTCTCGACGTCCCCCCATTGGGCGAACTTGCGATTAGCGTCTTCGTGCCGGGCCCAACCGGACCGCCGACCGTTCATACGGCGGGATTGCATACAACCTATATCTCGAAATCCGGCGACGCCACGGGGCAGCCTTCGATTGACGATGCCGCCACCACTCAGTCCTGGTATTGGCTGTCGAACATCCAGGTTCTTGCACCTTTGGACGTGGCAGCGATCGTTGCGTTTGGCGATTCGATTACCGACGGGGCGCGTTCCACGCCTGACGCCGACCGCAGCTGGCCCAGCCGACTCGCACGCCGTCTGGCTGCTAATCGCGAGACGGCGCACGTTGCGGTCTTGAATCAAGGGATCGGCGGCAATCGAATATTGCGCGACGGAACCGGCCCTAATGCACTGGCGCGTTTTGACGAAGACGTGCTGAGTCCTGCTGGCGTGCGTTGGTTGATTGTGCTCGAAGGCATTAACGACATCGGCCAGGGCGCACGACTCAACGCCAATCCCGAAAATGCCGTCACTGCCGCCGAGCTGATTGCCGCTCAGCGCCAAATGATCGAGCGCGCTCACCTACGCGGCATAAAAGTGATGGGCGCCACTCTCACGCCGTATGGCGGAGCGGCATACGGCAGCGAAAAAGGTGAAGGCATTCGCGACGCAGTCAACACCTGGATCAGAACTGGCGGCGCGTTCGATGCGGTCGTCGATTTTGAAGCGGCCACGCGAGATCCGAATAATCCCAAGCAATTTCGCGCCGAATTCGATTCGGGCGACCACCTGCATCCGAGTGATGCCGGCTACCAGGCGATGGCCGATGCGATTGATCTAGCGATTTTCGCCCCAAAGACTGTATCGTCCGCGACGGCGAGCCGCTAACTGAGGGTACGGTAGGCTGCAATAGCAGCCTCTAGTCCGATGCGCGGACTGGATAGAACAGGAATCGACAGGTTGCCAAGCAGGTCCGCCGCGCCTGCCATGGATGCTTGCGCCAGGACAATGCAGTCGAATCCAGCAGCGCTTGCGCGCAGACGCTCGGCGATTCCCTGCCAGTAGAGCGTCCGCTCTCCGGCCTGAAAGTGCGGCCACAAATCGGCCATCAGCAGTGTTTCGATGTCAGCTTGCGGCCCGCTCTCGCGTAGCAGCATTACTGTTGGCTCCAGTGTGCTGGCAACACACGCGGCAACCAGTACTCGGCGACCCCTGGCCGTTGCACGCTGCGCCATCGCCCGGTCAATCCGGTGCACGCGCGAATCGTTCATCTGGTCCGCGCAAGTCCCCAGTGTGGAGCAAGTGCACAGGACCATAGCGGCACCATCTTCAAGAGCAGCTCGCATACGGTCTTTCGTTTCGGTAGCGATATCGGGAGTGACTCGGCCCTGCGCCGTCGCACGGTCGAGCAGATCCGCGGCCAATACGTGACGCGCGGGAGTATCCGGAGCTATTTCTTCCAACAGAGCGCGGAACAGCGCCTCATTCGAAGCCGTGGTGTGAATGAGCGTCAACACGGCGGCTTACCACAGCACTCGTTCGAGCGCCTCACAGAAGAAATATTCACCCCACATCACCGACTCGTCGACGCCCAGCCCTTTATGGACGTGATATACGCCGCCCTTGAGGATGCCTTCCCATTTGGGGTCCGACTTGCCCAGATGTTTCTCGCACAAAGAGCGCAAGATGCGCACCGCGGTTGACCAATACAGGTGACCCTTCATTGAATCCGGCACCAGCCGGCAAAGGCGCAACAAACCCGCGGCGTAAATGGCTGCAGCCGACGTATCGAGAAGCGTGCGGTTTTCCGCTGGAGCGTTGAAGTCCCAGGGTGGAATACCATCATGCGGCGAATGTGTGATGTAAAAGTCGGCGCATGCCTGCGCGGTTTCGAGGTAGTGCGGGTCACGGCTGTATTCGTAGACAGTAGTGAAGCCGTACATAGCCCAGCTTAGTCCCCGCGACCAGCAGGAATCACCGCGGTAACCCTGATGCGTGGTCTGATGCAGAAATTCGCCAGTATCGGTATCGAAGACTCCCTCATGGGCGGTGGAACCATCGCCGCGCACCAAGACTCGGCGGGTTGTCCGGGCATGGCGCAAAGCGATGTCACGCAGCTTGCGGTCACCGCTCTCGCGCGCAGCGTAGAGAATGATTCCGACGTTCATCATGGTATCGATAAACACCGAATTATCCGCGACGAACGAGCGTAGATAGCCCCCTTTCTCTTTAAAACGTGTCGCGAGCGTCCGTCCTGCCTCCACCAACACCTCCCGGCGCGCGGGATCGGGATGCAGACGATTCCACCGATAGTATGTCGATAAAAACAAGA
>CAZDGT010000368.1:0-2742 GCA_964504905.1 uncultured Bordetella sp.
CTGGCAATATCATACCCGCGCACAGCGAGAGCGACGCAATGTCAGCCACGATTGAATTTGCGGTTTGCGCCCTAAAGGTTCGGCACATCGTGGTACTCGGGCACTCCGACTGCGGCGCGATGAAGGGTTTGATGCGTCCGGAGAACGTGTCCAACATGCCCAACGTAAGCCGCTGGCTGCGGCATGCCGAAGGGGCGCGCCACGCGCTTGACGAAATACATCCGGACGCGACGGCACACGAAGGCTTGCTGGCTGTCACCAAGCTGAATGTCCGCCTGCAGCTAAAGCACCTGGAAACACATCCCCACGTTTTCGCACAGCTTCGGGGCGGCAACCTCAACCTGCATGGATGGATTTTCCAGATAGAAACCGGCGAAGTCGAGACCTGGGACGGCGGGGAAGAGCGCTGGAGAACTCTATCGGGCGCCAATTGATTGGCGGTTGTCATGAGCTGATTGACGGTCGTCATGAGCAGTCATGGTTCCGATAAGAGAGTTTTGAAGCTTCACGGCCGGGGAGAGCAAGCCTACCACCTGCTGGGGCACCAGGCCGCCCCACACCAATAGTACGAGGCAAGCGGCAAACGCCCAGCGCTCGCGGGGCAGAGCGTCCGGCGCTCCGGCCCAGGCGGCTATGGGCCCGCCCAAAAACAATCGGGAGAACAAACGAAACAACAGGTAGGCATTGATCGCAATCGCGGCAGGCAGCAGGATTCCGATCAGTGGATGCGCTGTCAGCATGCCGTGAATCAGCAGGTCCTCTCCCGGAAAGCCGAGGGTACCCGGTAAGCCCACCAGCGCAAATGCGCACACCGCAAAGAACACCGCCAAGCGGGGCATTTGACTCGCCAAGCCGAAGAGGCGCTCCCCGGACAAAGGCTGAGAAATTCGTGCTTCAATGGCACGGCAAATCGAGATCATGACTGTGGAGGTGACGCCGAGTACGATCCACTGCACCAACGCCCCCGCGAAGCCTTCGGGACGAAGTATGGCAAAGCCGGCGAATATCGCCGAAGACTGACTTACAAATACCAGTGCCAGGAGGCGGCGAGGTTCCCGCTCGACGGTTCCCAGCGCGGCTGTGTAGATTGCCGTGAACAAAGCCAAGGCACATACCCATGGCAAAATGTTTTGCGCAACGGTGGGAAAGAGAGGTTGCGCGAAGCGCACTACAAGAAAAGGTCCCAGAAGGGAGTTCAGCAGGAGTCCCGTGAGCCCCAGCGACCCTTGTTCAAAGCGCGCGACGGCAACGCCGTGAAAAGGGAACAAGCCGGTTCGCAAGATCGCCGCAAATAGCAGGCATGTGAACGCGTAGAAGGGCTGTGCGCCCACGGTTGCGAGGATGGCACCAGTCCCTAGCAGAGCGGTGCTGGCGGCAATTTCCAGCAGTGAGGATCGTGAGTTGCCAGCGCGGCTCGCGCGAGTGAGGCATGGAATCAGTGCAATCATCCAGCCCGCAAGGAACACTGTAAGATTGCCGGATGCGTAAGCCATCAGCGCCCCAGCCGTCAGCGTCAAAATGCCGGATAAAGTCTTGCCGTCACTATCGCGCTTGGGGGACGAAAGAACGCTGACAAGCGCCAGCATTGAAAACAATGCCATCGGGATGGCACTTAGCGCACCGGCGCTAAAAAGTGCCGGGACCAAAGGCTCGGAGAGGGTGGTCCAGCCAGCCATCGCCCATTCGCAAAGGGTTGCCAAAGAGAGCAAGAGCGATGTCGCACACGCTGTTACGGCAATTACGCGAGTGTGCCCCTGCATCGTCGGGAAACTCACGATGGAACTAGCGGCTAGTAGACTACCGATACCGGCAGTCAGCCAGGGGGCAATCAGTTCATCCATGCGAACTCTCCGGTGGGATCTTCGAGGAGAATGACAATCCCTGCTCGATAACAGTCATTCGTTGGGCGAAACTGCTCAATAATCCGGCCACGAAGCGGTCCAGTATCGAATCGTGATGCCCGCGATCGAGCGCAAGCCGATAGAGCCACAACTGGAGGCGAGGCGGCAGGAATCGCTCAAAGTGACGTCCCGTACGAGGGAGGTGGCCTCCGGCCGCGGCGTGAACCCGATGAAAATCATGCAGAGCGGAAGGAGCCTTCAGGAACTGGAGCGTGCGGATCACCGCGTGGCCGGTGATGTGGATCACAGGCAGCCACGACAATCCCGCGCCAATCTCCATAAAGATGAGGCCCAACTGAGAGATCGACGAAAAAGCAAGCGAAGTCTTTGCGTCGCTCGCCACCCGGGCCACCATGGTTCCATGGATCGCACTGAGGGCGCCGATGAAAATCACCGCACCCGCCGCCACCGGCGAGGCTGCTAGCAATGGCTGGGCCCGCAGGAGAAGATAGGCCCCGACGTGCACCGAGATGGCTCCATAGAATATGGCGCTCGAAGGCGTGGGGCCCTCCATGGCGCGCGGCAGCCATCCGGAGAAGGGAACCTGAGCCGACTTTCCCATCGCGCCCAACAGAAAGAAGAGGCCGATGATGGCCGCGCCGCTGCCTCCGATCACAGACGATTGCTCCGGCCACTGACCTGGAAATACGGACTGATACAGTGTCGATCCGGCCCAATGATGCAGGAAAAATGCGCCGGTCACGACGCCGATGTCACAGCCCCGGTAGGTGGCGAATACGCGAATGGCGCTCTTGACGGGTTCAGGCCGTTCATGGAAGAAAGCCACCAGCAGCGTGGATGTAACGCAAATGATCTCCCAGCCGCCGATCAGCAAATCCAC
>CAZDGT010000369.1:0-2996 GCA_964504905.1 uncultured Bordetella sp.
AGTCGTAGAGGGGGAAATCGCCCTGCTGCGCAGCGCTGGAATCGATTCGATCAGCGTCGACCTGATTGCCGGGCTGCCTGGCCAGACGGCGGAAAGCTGGAAGGAGTCGCTCGATTGGGTGGAACGGCTCGGCGTGCCGCACGTTTCCGTCTACATGCTCGAAGTGGATGAAGACAGCCGGCTGGGGCGGGAGCTTCTAGTGCTGGGGTCGCGCTACGGGGCGGGCGATGTTCCGGGAGAAGACGCTATTGCGGATTTCTACGAGACTGCGGTGGAGCGCCTTGCTCGGCTGGGCGTCCAGCGCTATGAGATTTCCAATTTCGCCCGCCCCGGGTTTGAATCCCGCCACAACCTGAAGTACTGGAAGCGGGAGGCGTACTTCGGCTTCGGTGCCGATGCTCACTCGTTTGACGGCACGATGCGCTGGCAGAATCCGGAGACCGCCGCCGATTATGTTGCCGCGCCCAAGGCTATTGAGCGCGTGATGGCTGATCCACTGTCGGAGAAGTTCTTTCTGGGCCTGCGTTTAGGCGAGGGAATTGAAGGTGACGGATTCCACCCAGTGATCGACAGATTTGTCGATGACGGGTTGTTGGAACGCTCTGGAGGGCGAGTGAGGCTCACGCCACGGGGAGTGCTGCTCTCCAACGAAGTATTCGCCGAGTTTGTTCCGTAATGATATCCTCGAATTAATCCCCGCAGTCTATGCGCCCAGAGACTTACTCCACGCCGAGCGGCATCGCGGTCACCCGCACCATTTCCAACGTGTCGTACAGCCGCGGATTGAAGGGATTGCTGAAGAAGATGGACACCCAGCGGGGTATCTATCTGTCATCCGGCTATGAGTTTCCCGGCCGGTACTCGCGTTGGGACGTCGGGGCCGTCGCGCCGCCCATCGAAATCATCGCGCGCGGCCGTGACATTACGATCCGCCCGTTGAGCCCTCGCGGCCAAGTGCTCACGCAGATTCTCGATCCGGTGCTCGCAGCCCATCCCCATTGGGAGACCTACTCGAATGAGGGCGGTGTGTTGCTCGGCCATCTGAAACCGCTGCCGCAATTGTTCTCCGAAGAGGAGCGCAGTAAGCAGCCGTCCGCGTTTTCCGTGGTCCGCGCGCTGCTCAAGGAGTTCCATCATCCGCTCTCGGCGCGGCTCGCGCTAGTGGGAGCCTTCGGTTACGATCTACTGCTGCAGTTCGATCCTATTGAGCGTAAGCTGCCGCGCCACGACGTGAAGGACCTGCACCTGTTCCTGTGCGATGACATCTACCTCATGGATCGCAAGAAGGAACGCATCGAACGGTACCAGTTCGATTTCGCGCGCGGTGAAACCACCACGCGTGGCCTGGAACGCACGGGCGAGAAATTGAAGCGTGCGAAAAAGGTGAAGCCTGGTCCGATCGCCAGCGATCACACGCCCGAAGAGTACATGGCGAAGGTCGAGACCGTGCGCGAAGGCATGCGGCAGGGCGATTATTACGAAGTCGTGCTGCGCCAGACGTTCCGCGCGCCTTACTCCGGCAGCCCGTCCGACCTATTCGAGAAGATTCAGCACGCGAGTCCCAGTCCCTACGAATTTTTCCTGCAACTGGGTGAGGAGCAACTGATCGGCGCATCGCCCGAGATGTTCGTGCGCATCGAAGGCCGCCGCATTGAGACTTGTCCCATTGCGGGGACCGCGCGCCGGACTGGCGATCCGCTGCGCGACGCTGAGAGCATCCGCGAACTGCTCAATTCGACGAAGGAAGAATCCGAGCTGACGATGTGCACGGATGTCGACCGCAATGACAAGTCGCGCATCGCTGTGCCCGGTTCCGTGAAAGTGATCGGACGGAAGCTGATTGAGTCTTACGCGGGTGTGTTTCACACCGTCGATCACGTCGAAGCCACACTGGCTGAGGGCTGTGATTCTCTCGACGCGTTCCTATCGCATATGTGGGCCGTCACCATCATCGGTGCGCCCAAGAAATGGGCTGCCCAGGCCATCGAGAATTTGGAAAAACAAGCTCGCGGCTGGTACGGCGGCGCGGTGGGGATGATTTCGATGGATGGCGATATCAACACCGGCATTACCATTCGTACAGTCCACCTGCGCGATGGAGTGGCTGCTTACGGCGCCGGCGCCACGCTGCTCTACGATTCCGATCCCGCCAGCGAAGACCGCGAGTGCGCCATGAAAGCCACCGGTTTCTTCCGCGCGCTGAACGCGGAGAAAAAGTCCGAACCTGCGTATGCTCCAAAGACCGAAGATGGCGCAGGCATCCGCATGCTGCTGGTGGATAACGAAGACTGCTTCATCCACACTCTCTCGAACTATGCGCGACAGACCGGCGCTGAAGTCGTTACCTACCGCGCCGGCTTTTCGCTCGACCTTATCGATAAACTCCAGCCATCACTGATTTTGATCTCACCAGGCCCAGGGCGTCCTGCCGATTTTGGAGTACCGGAACTAGTGCGCTACGCCGCCAACCTGGAAATTCCTGTCTTCGGGGTATGCCTGGGTCTGCAGGGCATCGTCGAATCCTTCGGCGGCGAGCTAGGTGTGCTGGGATATCCCATGCATGGCAAGCCATCTCGTGTACGGCACCGGGGCATCGGCGTATTTAAGGGCTTGCCCGAGGAATTCCGCGTAGGCCGCTATCATTCGCTGTATGCTATCCCGGAGAAACTCCCGTCCGTACTCGAAGTCACGGCCGAGAGCGAAGACGGTGTCATCATGGGGGTTCGCCATCGCGAGTTGCCCATGGAAGCCGTGCAGTTTCATCCTGAATCGATCCTGACGCTGGACGGTAACTGCGGTCTTAAGCTGATGGAAAACGTCGTACGCGTCCTGGGCCGGGCGCGCGTTCGCGCGGGCACACCTTAGGGCGTACTGGAGCATAGTGCACTTGCCCTACTCGAGTTTAGTGGTCCATAATAGTTCCACCTATGGACTTCCAACCGTCCGACTTCGTTTTCCTGGCCGTAGTCCTATGGCTGGCCATCAAACTGACCAGC
>CAZDGT010000370.1:0-2722 GCA_964504905.1 uncultured Bordetella sp.
TGCTTTTTTGTCCTAAGTTGTTGGTGGAAAGCTGTTTTTGTGTTTACTGGAGAGTGTAATAGCTATGATCGCAAAACTCCGTTGGATTGCGTGGTTCAGGCGGCCTTTTGAAATAGTCGGCAGATAGTTTCTGGAAAAGTCGGGACGGCGATCAGTTGGTGGATTTTCGCAGGGACTTTCTCCGGGCAGGTTTGAGCCGCCTGCAATTCCGTGCGGACCAGTTCACTGTCAATCTGTGCAAACCGCGCTTCGAGCGTGGGTTGGCCGTGGAGCAGAATTTCCAAATAGCGCGGGTTCTCCAGGTTCCGCACCAAGGGGGTGTCAGCGATCATGCTCTGCAGGAACCGGCTGATGGAGTTATGGCCGGTTCGGCGGCGAGCGCTGCGGCGGAAATCGCGAAAGAATCGCTCCATGAGATTATTGGTCCGCTGCGGCTGAATGCGCAGCGGGCCGGTGGGTGTGGACACGGCGATGGGATCGGCAAAGAGCTTGTCCTTGTATTTGTCGATCTGTGCGACCAGCGCCTGCCAGTGGGCGGTGGCGGCGTAATCAGGGCGGGAAGTGATCTCCCGGCGGAACTGTTCCACGGCTTTTTGAATGGGCCCCATGGCCACTGGGCGGTTGCCAGAGTTGAGCCCCGCGCGGCCACCGACTTCGGCGATGCGCATAGCGCGGCGCAACCGGTCGAACACTTCGATTTTGCGATCAATCGTCTCGAGCAAGCGCTGCAGGCCCGCATCGGCGGAGATTTTCCGCAGCGCGCACGACAGCTTGAAGAGCGGCTTGTTATCCGCCCACTGGCCGCGCAGGTGGCGGTCTTTGATTTGCTCCAACTTTTGGGCCAGCACCAGCAAGCGTTTGGCAAACTCCACCTGCGGCCGATCAAAAGGAAAGCCGTAGCCTTCACCGTGCGCTTTACCTGCCAAGGCCCACTGGATGAGACTGTAAGCGCAGAGCAACGGAAAACGTTCCAACCCTTCGTTCGGCAGGCAATCGGACTGCACACTCCGGCATAAGTTCTCAACCCAGCCGGGCTGTGGATCCAGGAGGTTTTTGAGCCGGCGAGCCTGGTAGAGCAGCTTGTCGGTGAGGCCATGCTGGCGTAAGCGCTGGCGAATCGCCTCATAGTCGGCTTCCAGCAAATCCTTGCCCAGATCCCGCAGAAAGTGGAAATGGCAGATGAAGTCCCGGAGGTCACCAAAGACCACTCGGATCGCGGCCAGGATGCCGGGGCCCATGTCATGGACTGCCGCCAGCGGCACGCCGTAACGGCGCTTGAGCTCCTCCAGGAACGGGATCAGTTGCTCGGCCTTCTCCGAAGGCACTTTCACATTGCCCAGCACGATTTCCGACAATGAGTCCAAGCTGCTCATCAGCATGGGGCCGCCGCCCTCACAGGTGCCGTCCAGATGCAGGATGTAACCGCCTTGGGCACGCAGGGCCACTTGGAGATCCGGGGCTGATTGCCGGTGAGCCAGCGCCAGGTAGACGACAAATTTTCGGGCCAGGTAACCCACCTCACTGAGGCTGAGCCGCACGTGGCGCGCGCGCAATTCCTCCACGATTTCCTCCGCCCGCCGGTGCCGCAGGAACAGGCCTTGGCCGACGAAGACCATGACGTCATAGCCGAAGGTGCAGCCGGCGGGCGCCAACTGGCTCAGTGCCTCCGCGGCATAGATCGTGTGGTTGGGGCAGTGCCCACAGTGCCGGAGCGTTTCGTGCGCCGTAAAAGCACCCAGGTGCAGCGTCTGCACGGTTTTGCACTGCGTTTTGTAAACCCGCAGCGGCGCCTGACAATCGGGGCAGTGCTGCCGGGCCGGACCAAAGGACAAGGTGGGCCGCTGGGCGAAGAGATACGCCGAGGAACTCTCGCAGACCAGTTGCTCCTGATAACGGTGGAAAAGCCGCAGCGTGTTCAAATCGATGCTGCGGGCGTTTTTTTTAGACCCTGTTCCTGGAAGAAGCGTTGGATGCTTTCTGGGGCCACAGCCACGTGGTGTTGCTGTTGCACCAGGGCGGCGATCAGCTCGAAACTCATTCCGGGGTTCTTGACATATTCCACCAGGACCCAGAGCGCGGTTTGCGTGTTCAAGGCGGCTCCCGGGGTGGGGGCGTGCATCCAAGCCGCCGCCGCCTCGCGTTGCCGGCGATTGAGCTGCGGGTCGGTGGCCAGGTAGCGGAACTGGCCTGCCAGCGGGAGCCGATCCAGTTGGCCGGCCTTGTGCAACTGGGTCAGGACCGCGGGACAAGGATGCTGCAATTTTTCACTCAGCTCGCCGGCGGACAGACCGGCCGGGCTGCGGGCGACCAGGTGCTCGATGGTGGCGGTGAGGCTGCCGTGTTGGGAAAAGCCAATCCCTTTGAAATGCCACAGGCCGTCGCGGTCAAAGTGAGGCGCGTCGCGGAGGGTGTACCACTTGCCGTTATCGGTGTAACTCCTGAAATAGCCGGTTTGCTTGAGAAAGCGGCGCACCGAGATGAGGGCGTAGCCGAGTGCTTGAGCCAATGGGTCGAGCATCCAGCAGGTGCGGCGGTCGAAAAGTTTTTTGAGACGTTCGGGTGGGGAGAGTCGAGTTGGCATAGCGCATGATAGAGTATAAAACAAGCTTCAATTTATTTTATACTTTATCATTACGCTTCGGATCGTCAATCCTGAAAGCCTCGCTGGGCGAGCGAGGCGAGGCGAACCGACAATTAATGGAACATGCTGGATGAAAAGGAA
>CAZDGT010000371.1:0-3013 GCA_964504905.1 uncultured Bordetella sp.
GAGGGCGGTTTGCACATCGGCGTCGCGTTCCACGTCCAGATCCGTGTGCGGATGGCCATTGCGGGAGAGAAACGACTGCAAGCGCAAGGTGTCGGCGGAATGGCTGGATCCGATCAAGACTGCGTCACCCACGGAGTGGGCGATCAGATAGACGCGGCGCAGCATGAACGCGCGCAGGAAGACTTCACCCAGCTCAGTATCGGTCTGGATGATATGGCGCAGATGCGGCCGGGGGATTTCCAACACGGTGCCGGCTTCGCGCGCGCGGCATCGTACCAGACTGCGCCGGCCTGACAACTGGTTTACCTCGCCGGTGAATGCGCCGCGCAAGAGCGTGCGCAGCGGCTCCTGATGTCCCCGGGCCACGTCGATGATTTCCAGGCCGCCCTCGAGGACCACAAACACGCCGTGAGTGGCATCGCCCTGATCGAAAACAATCTCACCGGCCTCTACACGGCGCTGCTCTCCGAAAGGCGCAAGCCGGGCGATCTGCGCATCGCTCAGATCTGGGAACATCAGTGCGAATTGTTCAGAAGTTTCAGCCATAAATGGTCGTCAAGCCGCCAGTTCGGCTAAAGCCTCCGCCAGGATCAATGCGCCCTTCGCAATGGCTTCCGGCGAAGAATATTCATCGGGGCGATGGCTTACGCCGCCGCGGCAAGGGATGAAAATCATTGCAGTCGGTGCGATGGCCGACATAAATAGGGAATCGTGATACGCGCGGCTGATCATTCGTTCATAAGAGGCTTGCTGCGTTGTGCAAGCGCGTTCGAGTACATCCACAACAACGGGCGAACATTGTGCCGGAGCATCCGCATTCAAGGTTTCCGTGCGCACTGTGACGCCGCGGCGCATGGCGATTTCCTCGCTGGCCGCGGCAATCCGGCGCAAGACGCTATCGCGGCGCGTCAAATCGATATCGCGCGCGTCCACAGCTAGGTGCACCCGGCTCGGAATGCTGTTCACGGCTCCCGGGAAGACATCACAGACTCCGGTAGTGGCTACGGTATCACGGCTGCCTGTTGCTTTTGCCGCAGCCTCAATGGCGAGAGCAATTTCCGCGGTCGCCAGAAAAGCGTCGCGGCGATCCGGCATGAGCACCGCCCCCGCGTGTCCGCCCTCGCCCTCGATCCACATACGCAGACTGGCAGGCGCTGCAATCGCAGCGACAACGCCGATATCAAGCTGCTTCTTTTCGAGTATCGGGCCTTGCTCAATGTGCAGCTCGACGAACGCGGAGTAGTGGCCGGGCTTTAAGAGCACTTCCGATAGCGGACCGACAAATCGTGCGGCCCGGCGGACCTCGTTCAATGTCTGGCCTTCCTTATCGGTCAGGGACTCGCCTGCGGAAGGGTCCAGCACGCCGCCCATTAATCGGCTCCCCAGGCAGCCAATGCCAAAGCGCGTCGGTTCTTCGGCGGTAAAAATGATGAGCTCGATGGAGCGTCGCGGGCGATAACCGCTGCGTGCCAGTGCGCGAATCGCCTCCAATCCTCCGAGAACGCCGACGGTTCCGTCATACATACCGGCATTAGGGATGGCGTCAATGTGCGAACCCGTCGCTACCGGAGGCAGATCCGGATCGGCTCCCGGCCAGCGCGCGAAAGTGTTGCCCACCGGGTCTTCTCGTACGGCAAGACCTGCTTGCACGCACAAGTGCTTCACGAAATCGCGGCCACGCAAATCGGTACTGCTGAAAACAACGCGTGTGACCGCGGGCGCAGGCGCTTCCGAGATTGCGCTCAGCGTCTGCAGATCATGACTTAAGAGGTTTTGATCGATCTTGATATTCATCGCTCTCGATTGACAGGGTGCCGGTTCCAATCTTTATAGATAAGATATTTCGCGGGAGTCTTACCCAGCGCTCCAAACCATTGCGGACAATAAGGCGCCATCCAAATAAAATCGCCCGCCGTCACCGGATACCAATGCTCGCCCAGCCGGTAGATGCCGCCGCCGGAGAGCATCAGCATCCCGTGTTCCATGTAGTGGATCTCCACCATCGGCAGTGTGGCGCCCGGTTGATACGTCATTGTATTGACGGCGAAATCGAAGCCTGCATCCGCGGGAACCAACGCACGAACTTCCAGCCCGCAATCGCCCAGCAGCGATGTCGCCGGTATCTGGCTTTCACGGCCACGGAAATACGCGGGAGCCGCAACACCATCTAGAGACTGGTAGGGTTTCTCGATCACCACGGCGCGAGCCGGAGATTTCGCCCGCAAGCGCTGCCCTTTTCCGGGTGGACAGTAGATAAAATCGCCCGCGCTCATCGCGGCGCCGGAAGTTTCGAGTTCACCTTCGAGCACGTATATGAAACGCTGCAGGGGCCCAGGTTCCATGACGCCGTGCGCTTCGAACTCGGCGGTGTATTGCGTGAAGGCCGCTCCGGCTTGAGGCGTGACATGGACGATGGCGGTCACTTTATCCATGCCGGGCAGCGGCGCGCGCACGAAAGTATCCGATGTCTGCAAGAGATGATCGCGATGATAAGCGCTGCGGGTGTTTCCGAGTTCGTGCATGTTACTCCTCTATGTGGGTCGCACCAGTGCGCCTGGAGCGCGCGCCGTGATGACTCCGTCCATGAAAATCGTTTCGCCGCGCCTGAGTGTTGTCCGGACGCCGCCGCGGAAAGTACTTCCGATGTACGGACTGATCTTGTGACGTTGCTGCAGATCGCGCGCGCCCAACTTGTGCGATGCACCCAAATCCACTAGCGTCACATCGGCGTCGTTTTCTGGCGCGAGGCGTCCTTTATGAGCGATGCGAAAGCGCTGGGCGGGCGTCGCGGCGATTAACTTGGCAACGCGCTCCAGTGGCAAACCCCGGCGAAAATGCCCCTGGTCGAGCAGTACCGCCAGTGTGGACTGCACGCCCGCGATACCGCCCCAGGCTTGCATAATCGGGCCCGTTTTCATCTCCGGCGGTGCAGGCGAGTGGTCTGACGCAACGATGTCAATCGTGCCGTCCACCAATGTCTTCCACAGCTCGCATTGTTGCCAGGCATCCCGCA
>CAZDGT010000372.1:0-1621 GCA_964504905.1 uncultured Bordetella sp.
TGCCCGATTGCTACTGGACCGCCTTCAACTTCTTCAATGATCCGCCGGATGACCGTTACTTTGATGACAATGTGTGGCGGCGCGAGTTGCAGGAAAAGTATCAGTTGGTGGAACAGCCGACATTCGGGGATCTCGTATTTCTCACCCGGCCCGATGGGGTACCGATACACAGTGCAGTCTTCATTGCTGACGATGTGGTGTTCACGAAGAATGGCGCAAATCCGCGGCAACCGTGGAAGTTGATGAAGATGGAGGACATGCTGGCGCGTTACCCGGAGAACTACCCGTTACGCGTGGCGTATTTCCATATGCGCCAGCGCGAGCCTTGAGCACACCGCAGGGCAGACGCATCTAAATGATTTTTGAGAATGCGTGTGTAAGTTGTTTTGCGGAGCCAGCTTAGGAGGGTAACTTTTGAGGTTCCCTTCGGCGCGGATTTATGCTTCAAACTGGGGATGCAAAAACATCCCAAACTGAGTTTGATCGCCCACTTCCAAGACTTGCCGGACCCGCGGGTCAATCGCACGAAAGATCACGAGTTGATTGACGTGCTGACCATCGCCATCTGTACGCTGCTCTGTGCCGGGGAGTCCTTCAACGACATGGAGGACTTCGGCGCGGCCAAGGAGGACTGGTTTAGAACCTTTCTGAACTTGAAGAATGGCATCCCGAGTCACGACACCTTCAACCGGGTCTTCGCCGCGCTCGATCCGCAGGCTTTCGGCGACTGTTTCATGGCCTGGACACAGAGCCTGCGCGCGGCGGTGGCGCAGGAGATCGTGGCCTTGGACGGCAAGGCGCTGCGGCGCGCGTTGGCCGCGGATCAGAACAGCAAGGTGATCGTCAGCGCGTGGGCGCACAGCAACGGATTGGTGCTGGGGCAACTCAAGGTGGCTGACAAGAGCAATGAAATCACCGCGCTGCCCAAACTGTTGCGGGCCCTGGAGCTTTCCGGGTGCATCGTGACCGTGGATGCGATGGGCACGCAGAAACAGATCGCCAAAGAGATCCAGGAAGCCGACGCGGAGTACGTCATGGCCCTTAAGGGCAATCATGAAGTGGTGCATGACGAAGTGAAAAGCTTTCTGGACGCGACGCTGGCCGAACACGAAGCCAGGCCGGTGCGCCCCAGCACTGCGGCGGCGACACTGGCCGTGCTGGAAACGGTGGACAAAGACCACGGGCGGCTGGAGACGCGACGTTACTACCAGAGCGCGGCGCTGGATTGGTTTGCGGATCGGGCGCAATGGGAAGGATTGGCGACCGTGGGAATGGTGGAAGCCATCCGGGAAGTGAGCGGGAAGCGGACGGTGGAACGGCGGTATTATCTGAGCAGCCTGCCGCTGGGCGTGGAGACCTTTGCGCGAGCGGTGCGCGGGCATTGGGGGATCGAGAACAGCCTGCACTGGGTACTGGACGTCCAGATGGGCGAGGACGAGAGCCGGGCGCGCGCCGGTTACGCGGCCGAAAACCTGGCCACAATGCGCAGGCTGGCACTCAATCTATTGAAACGTGAGGCCACCAAGAAACGCGGCATCCGCGGCAAACAACTCAACGCCAGTTGGGATCACGCTTACCTCCTCCGCCTGCTCGGCGTCCCTATTTAGATGCGTCTGCCCTG
>CAZDGT010000373.1:0-13544 GCA_964504905.1 uncultured Bordetella sp.
GGCGAAACGAAGGTTTCATCCAGCACTAAATCGGCCTTCCTGGGCGACATCACCACCGGCAACATCTGGTACACGGACCGTCTCAAGGGTCTCAATGATGACGCGGGTTTCTTCTGAAGCGCGCGCGCGCTTAATCTCATCCAGCGACTCGCGGGGTGCTCCTGCGGGCTTCCGGGATTCCACATCAAGAGGGATCACTCGCTTCACAGGTTCCAGTGATGGGCCGGCGCTGGCCAGGGAAGGTCCCTGCGCGCGCTCGGGGCGGCCATGCGTCCCGTCCAAGTGCTGAATGATCAGTTCCGGATCGCGAAACACCAGCAGCCGTTTCATGATGTTCTCTAGCTCACGGACATTGCCCGGCCAATCGTAGCCCACCAGCCTGTCCGCCAAGTGAGCCGGAATTGTAGGAATCTCTTCCCCGTGGGTGGCGTGTTTGTGGAGAAATACCCGCGCTAGTTCCAAAACTTCGTCCCTCCGTGACCGAAGAGGCGGAACGTAGATGTTGATGACATCCAGCCGGTAATAAAGATCCTCGCGGAATCGCCCTTGTTCGATTTCGATACGCAGATCGCGGTGGGTTGCGGCAATGACGCGAACGTCGACCTTCTGCACTTCTCGTGCGCCCAGGGGGATGTATTCGTGGTCCTGCAGGACCTGCAGCAACTTAGCCTGGAGCCTGAAATCCATGTCGCCGATTTCGTCGAGGAACACCGTCCCACCGTCCGCTAACGCGAACTTGCCGGGATTGTTCTTTACGGCGCCGGTAAAAGCGCCCTTCTCGTAGCCAAACAACTCGCTTTCAATCAGTTCCGACGGGAGTGCCGCGCAGTTGATCTTGATAAATGGCTTGTCCCGGCGCGAGGATCGCGCATGGATTTTGCGGGCTACAACTTCTTTACCCGAGCCAGTCTCGCCTTGAATCAATACCGGCATTTCCGATGGCGCAATACGGTCGAGCAGATCGTCGACGCGATACCGCCAGGCTCGCGGTTCTGGAGGAGAAGCCACCACATGTAGTCTTGATTCCGGCTGCCACTGATTGGTCTGAAACGTGCTTGGTATCATTTGCTGTCCCTGACTAGAAGCATAGGTCGTAGGACTTTTCGCTACTATAGCCAGGAGATACCGATGTGGCGCGAACCAGAGTACTGGACCCACGGCCGTTCTGCTTGACTGCGGTCCAGTATTTTAGTTCGACCGAGCTATTCATGCTCAAGCGGTCCCAAGGCTTTTTCCACCTCTTCACGGAGCTCTTCGATCACTTCGGGATCGGTGCTCTTGGCGCTTGCCTCCAGGTAGGTTGCCAGGGCCGTAAGATAATGCTGTAGATGCTTGCTTTGTTCGTCGTTGACCACGCGGGCTCCTTGGGACAGTCAACCTGTTCCACCCGATTCCGCGTGGTCCTCAACCCAAACGGATCAAATTGGCCGAAGCCTCATGGGAAAGACTGAACGTTGACGCTGGACACCGTGTCGCCTACATATTGCAGTACCAGCACTGTGACGCCGCCGTCACCGGGTGAAGTGACTTCAAAAGTGACCCAGCCGTCGAAATCCCGTCCCTGAGTGAAGGCAGTTCCGAATCCCCCAAAGGGCTGATTTGGATCTTGTGAAAATACGATGCCAATTGTCCCGGCGGCTGGGACCTGGAAATCCTGATAGGTGACCGCGGCGCCGCTGCGATCACGGAGCGTTCCCCGGACCGTGACCGGAGTAGGTCCGGGATTCGCGATTGCAGCCGAAGCCTCTTCGTTGGTTTGCGGGTTGGCATACTGGTTCGCGCTGATCGCCACGGGGGCGGTCCAGGTCTTGGACACGGCGGCGGCATGCTCGGTCATTTGGGCAGCGTAAGATGCTCCGTCAGGCCGGGCCAGGAATGCCAATTGCGGCCGCGCCAGCTTTCGCAGAGCTGCCGGATCGGAAGAAGCAAACTGCACCATGACGGAACCATAAGAGAGAGAGCCGGGGTCCGGCTGATCGGCGCAATTTTGACCGTGGCTGTCGCAACCAGACGGTGGATAGAGGAAATGAATGTCAACCGATTGGCCGGCATTTAGGGTATAGCTTGCACTTTCGGCGGCGTGCAGCGGAGCGGTCCGGCCATCGGTAAAGTAGGCTGGCAGATGATTTTGCCCGCCAGCGGAAGCCGGTGAGGCGGGAAGCAGCGTAAAGCTAACTTGCACGGGGCTAGCAGATCCGCCGCCGGGAGAATTTCCGGCTTTCAAGCGGCTTTCCCAGCCGCCTCCGAAGACCACCCAGGGCAGAGAGTACTGGACGGTGCAAGTACCGTCGGACGCGGTCGCAAACTCCGCGCAGGCGCCGGAGCCGGCCCCGTTGGCCAGGGAGAATCCGATCGAGCCCTGCGAATTTAGCTCGACAGTCGACATCGCGCTGCCCACGTATTGGAGCACCATTGCCGACATGGTTGCGCTATTGGGGGAAATGACTTGAAACGTAACCATTCCTCTGAAATCCTGACCCTGAGGAAACATGGCGTCGCCGAAGCCGCCAAACGGCAGCGCGGGATTTCGTGAAAACACCAGTGCGACCGCTCCAAGTGAGGGGATTTGAATATCTCTGAACGTCACCTTTGCGCCGCTCTCGTCGTACAGTGTTCCGCGCACGGTGATCGCATCCGGCCCGGGATTGGCAAGCGCGGCGGAGGCTTCCTGATTGGTCTGCGGATTCGCGTTTTGACTCGCACTTACGGCGACTGGAGCTGTCCACAGGTTGGCCGGTGGCATTTCCCGTTCCGAAATCTGCCAGCCGTAGGTCCCGTTAGTTCCGTTGGCCAACGACGTAAGTTGGGCTTTGGCGATGCCTCGCAAGTAGGCCGGGTTGTCGGAGACATATTTCACCAGAACCGAACCGTAGGTGATGATGCTGGGATCCGGCGAACCCCAGCACATAAGGCCGTTATTGTTGCAGCCGCCGGGGCGAGATAGAAAGTCGACGGAGACAGACTCTCCTAATGCAACCACGTAACTAGCGGATTCACCAAGCTGTGTCAGCCCCGTCCGGTTATCTCTAAAGAAGGCCGGCATGTGGTTCGGCGCACCACCGGTGCTCGGTATAGCGGGCAGCAGCGTAAAGCCAATCTGGATAGCGCCGCCCCCGGAGCCGCTCGGGATGTTACCAATCTTGAGGCGGCTTTCCCACCCTCCGCCGAACGTAATCCAAGGGAGCACATCCTGGATGGAACAGAGACCCTCGGACGTCAGCTGAAATCCCTCGCAATTGGGAGCAAACGACGGCATGACCACAATTACGGCGGTCTTGCTGGCGCCTCCGAAGGTTGCGGTGATGGTTACGCTCTGATTGGCGCTCGCCATTCCTGCGGTAGCCGTGAATGAGGCGATACTTTGGCCAGCAGGAACTGTAACGCTGGCGGGCACAGAAAGTACTCCCTGGCTGCTAGAGAGCGGGACCGCCGCCGCATTGGTGGTATTTGAGGATAGAGTCACCGTACAGATGCTCGAGCTGCTGCTGCCCAGAGTGGTTCGCGCGCAGGCGAGAGAGGATACTTGTAGGGGAGTGCCCGCGTTGGCGGTCAGGGTGAACGTCTGGGAAACGCCGTCCAAGGTGGCTGTCAAGAGAGCCGTCTCACTGGATGCCACGGCGGCGACGGTAGCGGTAAATGTGGCGCTATTGAAACCCGCGCCGACGCTCACGCTGCCGGGAACCGTGACACTCGCGTTGTTGCTCGAGAGCGAGACGCTTGCGGAGCTGCCCGTGGCCGCAGTGAGGGTTACGGTGCAGGTGGCCACTCCGGGTCCACTCACTGCCGCTGGGGAGCAACTTAGGCTGCTGAGTTGAGGAGCGGCGCCGACAAGGTTGATCACTGTCTGCTGAGTCAAGCCATTCAGAGCGGCGGTAACAGTCGCATTCTGGCTGCTGCCCACGATTCCGGAAGTGGCGGTGAAAGATGCGGTACTTTGCCCCACGGGAACGGTAACGTTGGTGGGCACCAATAGCAATCCGCTGCTGCTGGCGAGCGCCACCGTCACGACGCTTGTGGCGGCTGTGTTTAAAGTTACCGCGCAGGTACTTGCGGCGTTGCTTCCCAGGCTGGAAGGTGTGCAGGCGACGGACGTGAGCTGAGTTGTAACATTGGCGTTTGCGGTGAGGGTGAACGTTTGAGAAATTCCGTTCAACGATGCCGTTAGTACCGCCGATTGATTCGAGACCACTGCGGCGACGGTGGCGGTGAATGTGGCGCTGTTTTGTCCCGCGCCAATATTCACGCTGTCGGGAATCGTAACACTGGTGTTGTTGCTCTGGAGCGAGATGCTAACCGCCCCCGGAGTAGCCCCCGTGAGTGCGACCGTGCAAGTAGAAGCTCCAGGCGCATTCACCGTTCCCGGCGAGCAATTCAAACTGCTGAGCTGAACGGCAGCCGCCAGACTAATGGTGGCCTGCTGGGTCTGGCCATTGAACGAAGCCGTTACGATAGCGCTCTGGTTGCTGCTCACGCTTCCGGAGGCAGCGGCAAACGTCGCTGTGTTCTGGCCGGAGAGGACCGTCACGCTGGCGGGTACGGTAAGCAGTGCGTTGTTGCTGTTCAGCGAAACCGTCGCTGCGCTGGCGGCGGCTTTGTTCAATGCCACGGTGCATGTGCTGGATGAATTACTGCCCAGTGTTGACGGCGAGCAGGAGACAGACGTCAGTTGCGTAGGTGCGCTGGCCGTAAGGGTAAAAGTCTTGGAAGTGCCATTCAAGCTCCCTGTGAGTACGGCGCTTTGATCGGATCCGACGGCTGCGACGGTGGCGGTAAACGTTGCGCTGATGAGTCCCGTGCCAATACTCACGCTGCCCGGAACGGTAACATTGGCGTTATTGCTGGAAAGCGTAACGCTGACGGTACTGGTGGCCGCAGCGGTCAGGCTTGCCGTGCAGGTTTAGGTCCCTGGGGCGTTCACCGTTCCCGGGGAACAGCTTAAGCTGGTGAGCTGCGGGGTGGCGACGGTCAGGCTGATGGTGCTCTGCTGGCTCTGGCCATTCAAGGTGGCTGTTACCGTTGCGCTTTGATTACTGGGCACGCTCCCGGAAGTAGCTGCGAAAGTAGCGGTGTTTTGGCCGGAGACGACGGTTACGGTGGCGGGGACTGAAAGCAATCCATTATTGCTGCCAAGTGCAACCACTGCCGCGCCACTGGCAACTTTGTTTAATGTCACTGTGCAGGTGCTCGACGCGTTGCTGCCAAGAGTTGACGGCAGGCAAGCCAGCGAACTTGGCTGCGGCGGAGCAACCAGGCTCAATGTAGTGTTTTTCGTAACCGCGCCGGCGGTAGCGGTGATCATCGCACTCTGATTGCTGCTGACCTGCGCGCCCGTCGCAGTGAAACTACCCGTGGTCTGCCCGGAGGTGACCGTGACACTCGACGGGAGGGTGAGGTTGGCGTTATTGCTGGAAAGCGACACCGCGAATCCAGCCCCGGACGCCGCCGAGGTCAAGGTGACGGAGCAAGGCGTGCTTCCCGGCGTGTTAATCGTTGAACTTGTACAACTTAAGGTGCTGAGAGCGGCAACGGATCCGGGCAGAGAAATCGCGCCCGCTACTCCAGTTGTGGATATCGAAGTTCCTCCCGCAGTGGACGCTACCAGGCTCGTAAGCTGAATGGGAATGGGGTTGCCGGAAGGGCTCGCTGCAATTTGGAACGTGGCTACCGCCACTGTCCCATCGGCCATTACGTTGCTGTTAAACCCGACGAGAAGGCAATTATTTGCCGAGCACGAAATGGACTTGCCCGCATTGGTGGCTGACGGGCCCGCTACCACCGTGACACCAGTGATATCGGAGGAAAAGCTAAACGACCACTGGAGGCTGGCGGGCTGGGCGCCGCCGCTGGATGTCAGGGTGATCGGAAGATCAACCGTGCCGCCGGGCGTTCCAGGCCCTGATCCAACGGATAACGTTACGCTTTGCCCGAAAGCGAGGATTGGTAGACCGAGAAGGGTAAGAGTGCTAAGAAATTTACGTGCCACATGAGTGTATCGACACTAGGGCGAACCCTGTACAGTGGGACTTTCACTTAGCGAGTACCATTACAGCCTGGTCGAATCCTAGGGGACGTAAAGGGGGGTAGTAGGGCCGGGATTCTTAACGATAACAATCCGTTGGGTGGGACTATCATTGGCGTAGTACTTCCGGTACCAAAAACTGGCCTTTTCGCAGCTATTTTTTGACCAACAAAAAATTTGCCTGACGGATCGTTCCTGGCTTCTGGTCGATGTCAAAGTTGACCTCGACCAAGTTAAAAGCCGGTCCCGGGATCAGTTCAATGATTCCCGCCGCTCCACCGGTAGAGGCGACCACAAATCTCTGAACTCGAGAGCTTTCAAAGACGCCCTGGAAATCGAATTTCACGAGCGGATCACCGGCAATGCCCGGGGGCAACCGGAAGCGGGCGGACAGCGTGCCGCTAGCCTGGCCGTTTTCCTCGCGCACTGCCAGCTCCACGGATTCCGGCTGCACACCATGATAATGCGCGCCAACCGTGGGGTAGGTCCAGTCGCCTACATAGCGGGATAGCGGTACGGGTGGCACCGCGCGTGCCCCCGTGGAGGGCGATGGGGTGCTGACCGCAACCGCAGCATCCGCAGGATCGGGTACGCGCTTAGCGGGGGCTGGGGGTGGAGGAGCGGAGGAAGTCACCGGTGCAGCAACGCCTCGCGCGGCATCGGAGAGGAAACGATAATAATTCGTCCAGGCGGTACCGGATTGCTCGGTCAGCTGTGCCGACTGCTGGAAGCTAGCCGTCAATTTTTGGTATTGCTCCGCGGTCTGCGTTCGTTTTTGCTCGGCGGCGTTGCTGGCTTGCACTACCGCTTCCTCGCTGCTTTGGCTATTCTTCAGAGCCGCGCCAATGGCGGCAATGGCGGCACGCTCGCGTTCCAGGGCCTGGCGTAACTGCTGAATGCCGCGGTCGGGATCGGCGGCGATAGCATTGATGCTCGATCCGAGGATGGTATTTTGGGTACTCAGGAAGAGATCCAAGTTGGCGGGTGCATCTGGCGCAACCGTCACGGCTTCGATGGCGGATTTCTGGTTGGCGTCCGCCGCGGCGCTCTCCAGAAAAGCTTTGCGCGCGATGAAATACTTGGTGGCCTCGGCGGACGCTTTGTCCGCGCGTGCCCCGAGAGTGGCGCCGGCGGACGTTGCATCGCGCTCCAGGTTGGGGTCGGTTTGACGCCAGGTCCGGTACATTTCCAGCTGCGCCGCGCGCGCTTCTTGCAGCGGCGATTGCGCGAAGGCCGCTGAACACAGGAACAAACCTGCGATCGCGGCTCTCATTGCTTCTTCCCCTGCGGGACTGGCCGCGGACCAGCGGGTTGCAACGGACGTTCAATGGCGGCTGAAGGATTGGTGAGGGAACATTCAATTTGAGCGCGCGCCTGCCGCGCCAGGTAATAGGCGCTCCACCGCACAGCTTCGTCCCCGACAGCTCTTATCTGCGCATCGATGGCCGCTTGCCGCGCCTGGCTCGCCTTCAACAGATCCGTGAGACTGCCAGCAATCTGGCCCCCCCACGATTCGCGCTCCTGCGCCTGTTTTTCCAAGTCACGATACATCTGAGTGATGGTGTCCAGGCTCTTCTGCGGGGTTGCCAGAGCCGGTATTTGCCGGATGCTGGCCCCCAGGGAAGCGGATTGGGCGCTGGTAACGGCAATATCGACCTGCGCATCGCTCCGCTCCGCAGCCCAATTGCTAGACCGCCCTTCTTCCTGCGCTAATAAACCCTGTATCGCTTCCATCTGCTCTTTGGATTTGATCGAGAGAAAGTTCCAGTAGGCTGTGGACGCCACCGTGCGGGCATCCGACGCGCGGCTGACCTCGTCGATCGAGCTACGCACTCTTGGGTCACAAGGTAAGAGACGCGCTACCCGTTGTTCCAGATTGGTGGCAAGCGTGCGCCACTCGGTAGTCCGTTTCGCGATGTTTTCCTGCAAAGTGGCCAGCGAGTTGCCCGGCGACTGCGCGGAAAGGGCACTTGAGGCCGCGAGCGTCCCTGCTATCGCACCTAACCGGACGCACCACCGGAGGTCTAGTACCATTTCCCAAAAAGCTTAGCACGGTACAATGAGGGATCAAAGCTTGTGGAGGTTGCATGGCATCACAGCCACGCCGTCATTCGGTGGCGGTCAGCGTCGGAAAAATCAAGGTTGGCGGAGATCACCCCATCGTGGTGCAGTCCATGACCAACACCGATACGGCCGATGTCGCGTCGACGGTGAATCAGGTGATGGCGCTGGCCCAGGCAGGCTCGGAGCTGGTGCGCGTGACCGTGAATACGGACGAAGCCGCGCGCGCGGTTCCGAAAATCGTGGAGACGCTGGACAAATTCGGCGTGCGCGTTCCCATCATTGGCGATTTTCACTACAACGGGCATTTGTTGCTTAAGAAATATCCCGACATGGCGCTGGCGCTGGCGAAATACCGGATCAATCCCGGGAACGTCAATATCGGCAAGAAGCACGACGACAATTTCCGCACCATGATTGAGGCGGCGATCGAGTACGACCGTCCGGTGCGCATCGGCGTGAATTGGGGCTCGCTGGATTCCTCGCTTCTCACACGCATGATGGATGAAAACAATCTGCTGCCCGAGCCGCTGGATGCTCGCGCGGTCACGCTGCGGGCCATCGTCGTTAGTGCCGTCGAATCCGCCAAGGCGGCCGAGCAATATGGGCTGGCGCGCGACCATATTATCCTGAGCGCGAAGGTAAGCGGCGTGCAGGATCTGATCCGCGTCTACCGCATGCTAGCGGCCGAGTGCGACTATGCGCTGCACGTGGGATTGACCGAAGCTGGGTTGGGCTCGAAGGGAATCGTCGCGTCGACGGCTGGTATCGGTGTGCTCTTGCAGGAGGGTATTGGAGATACCATTCGAGCATCGCTGACGCCGCTGCCGAACGGCGACCGCACCGATGAGGTGATCGTGTGCCAGCAGATTCTGCAAGCGCTCGAATTGCGCAGCTTCACGCCGCAGGTGACGGCTTGCCCGGGTTGCGGCCGCACCACAAGTACATTCTTCCAGGACATGGCGGACCAGATCCAGACCTACCTGCGCACGCAGATGCCGGTGTGGGGCGCGAAGTATTCTGGTGTCGAAGAAATGAAAGTGGCGGTTATGGGGTGCGTGGTGAATGGCCCCGGCGAATCGAAACACTCCAATATTGGCATCTCCCTTCCCGGCACATTTGAAGAGCCAGTCGCGCCCGTGTACGTCGATGGAAAACTCAAGTGCACGCTACGCGGCGATCATATCGTGCAGGAATTCCTCACGATTCTGAACGATTATGTGGACCGTACCTACACGGCGCGAGCGCTCGAAGCGGTAGACGCCTAGACGAACGGATTGCGGATTTCTACTCCGCGAACTACTCGCCCGGATTGCAGGTCTTCCGTAAGGAGCACTGGACATCGCGCCGCCACTGCGGCGCTGACAATCAGGGAATCGTAAAATGTCCAGCCCGTTTCCTCCATGACGGAAACCGCGCCCACATATAAACTGGCATTGGGATGAATCTTGCAGAGGGGCCATAGAATCCGGTCGAGGAATCTCATGGCCTCGCTTCCGGACATGCGGTTGGCAAACTTGCCTAGAGCGACGTTAAGAAATTCTTGAATCACCTGAGTACTGATAGCGCATTGGTCCGACTCAATCGCCTCCACAATGAGCGATTCCGCCCGTTTCTGTTTGAGAGGGTGCGAAGAATCGAAGGAGTAAACAAAGATATTGGTATCCAGGAAGAAGGCTTGGCTCACGAGTGCGAAGCTCTTTCGTTCATCTCCTCCCGCGTGAACTTTCTGCCGGCGCGAACGTGACGGAGCTGACCCATGATTTGATGGTATTCCTCCGCTGTGGGGCGCCCCCCAGAATAGCGATCCAACCATTCGCGGAATGCCTCGTTGAGAGTGGTGCGCTGCTCGCGCGCCCGAACCCGGGCCCGCGCGATGGCTTCCGGCGACGCGGAAAAGGTGATGTTCTTTAAACTACTCACGAATTTAGTGTACACTATATCCGTGTTAGCTATTCTCCTCGCTGTGGGACTCAGCGCGGGGTTGGTCACTGCGCAGACCAGTTCTGTGGCGAAACCCTTTATGGTGGTCGAAGCCAGCGTTCCGCAGATGCAGGCGGCGATGCAGCAAGGGCGCATCACGTCCCGCCAGTTGGTGACGCAATATCTGACGCGCATAGCGTTTTATGAAGACAAATTGCATGCGGCGATCACCGTAAATCCCCGGGCGCTCGCAGAGGCGGACGCGCGCGACCGCGAACGGGCACAGGGCAAGGTGCGTGGTCCTTTGCACGGCATCCCGGTCGCCATCAAAGACAACATCCACACCATCGACATGCCCACCACCGGCGGGGCGCTGGCGTTCGACGGATTTGTGCCGCCGTATGAAGCTACCCTGGTCAAGAATTTGAGGGAGTCAGGCGCGATTATCATCGCCAAGACTGGCATGACGGAGCTCGCGAACTGGATCGCAGGCGCGCCCACGCCCATGCCGGCGAACTACAACGCAGTGGCGGGGTACGGCTTTAATCCTTACGATCCGCGGCGCGACCCCAGGCCCGCCATGAATGACGGGCGTCCCGCGCTGGCCACCGGTGGTTCCAGTTCCGGCATCGGTACCGCCGCCAATTTCTGGGCCGCAAATGTGGGCACCGAGACCTCGGGATCCATCCTGAGCCCCGCGAATCAGAACATGCTGGTGGGTATCAAGCCGACGATGGGCCGAGTGAGCCGCCACGGCGTGATTCCTATCACAGCGGATCAAGACACTCCTGGCCCGTTGGCAAAGAGCGTCACCGACGCCGCAATCTTGCTGGGGGCCCTGGAAGGGGCCACGCCTGATCCGGACGACACGGCTACACGCACCTGCACGCCACCGCCGGGCCGCGACTATCGGCGTTTCTTAAACGTCGCCGGGCTCAAAGGAGCGCGCATCGGAATCCCGCGGGCGTTCTACTACAATTCGGTGACGCCTCCTGGAGAGAAAGAGGCTCGTGGCGGCCTCACCGCCGAACAGACCAAGGTGATGGCCGAGGCCATCGCGATCCTCAAGAGCCAAGGGGCTGTAATTGTGGATCCGGCGGACATCCCCAGTGTCGTCAGTCCGGATCCCAACTCGAATCTGCTGCTGTGGAACACCTGCTCCGGCGCGGGCGAGGCGAAAGGGAAGGATGATCGTTGTTCGGTGGTTTTCAAATATGGCATGAAGCGCGACTTTAATCAGTGGCTTGCGTCACTGGGTCCTTCCGCGCCGCTGAAATCGCTCACCGAGTTGCGGACATGGAACCTCGCGCATCGCTCCGCCGGAGCGATGAAGTATGGACAGTCCCAGCTCGACATCGCCGACGAGATGGACGTGGAGAAGGATCGCGGGCGCTATCAAGCGGATCGAGCTAAGGACATCGCTCTCGCGGGAACGCAAGGCATCGATGAGGCGATGCGAGCTTACCGGCTGGACGCGCTGTTATTCCCGGCGGCGACTGGGGCGTCCATTGCAGCCAAACCGGGTTATCCCACCGTCATTGTCCCGTTTGGAACCGTGCCGAACTCTGTCACGCCGCCCTTTCCGGCGGGCTTCAATGCCAAACCCGCCCCCTTCGGGATCAGTTTCACGGGAAGGGCTTGCAGTGAACCTCGGTTGATAGCGCTGGCGTACGGTTTTGAGCAGGCCACCAAGCGCCGCCGGCCGCCGCAATCCGCGCCATAACGCCGTATCGGTGAGTTCAGCAATAGCATTAGGCCCCGGTGGGATTTGCGCCACCCTTGCATTCGCATAGTGCTGCGACGAACCGATAAGGTCTTATGTCGAACTCGCCGGCGTACGGCTCAGCGCTGCGTGCGGCGGTAGTCCTCGTCCTCAGCGGTGGAGCCGCGAACTTCTGCGCGGCGCAATCTCCCGCGGTGCGCGATCTCACGCAGTTCAGTCTGGAGGACTTGCTGAATGTCCAAGTCACATCGGTTTCGAGGAAAGAGCAAAAGCTGGCGAAAACCGGAGCGGCAATTTTTGTAATCACTCAGGAAGACATCCGGCGTTCGGGAGCCACCAATATTCCAGATCTTCTGCGCATGGTCCCGGGGGTGAACGTCGCGCGAATCGATCACAATAACTGGGCCGTTAGCATTCGCGGCTTTAACGGCGTATATGCTAACAAAGTCTTAGTTCTCATTGATGGCCGCAGCGTGTATCACCCGGCATTCTCGGGAGTGCTTTGGTATGCCCAGAACCTCCCGCTGGAGGATATCGAGCGCATTGAAGTCATTCGCGGACCCGGAGGAACGGTTTGGGGCGCGAATGCAATGAACGGCGTGATCAACATCATTACGAAAAGCGCCAAGAGCACGCCGGGCGGTCTGATTAAGGTGGGCGGAGGGTCGAAGGAGCAGGCGGAGGGATTGGTTCAGTACGGCGGCAAAGCCGGCAAAAGCGGAAACTACCGGGCGTTTGGGAGGTACTCCAACCTGGGAAAGTCCGACCCAGCTACTGGCGCCCCGGCCGCGGACTCCTGGCACGTCAACCAGGGGGGCTTTCGCGCGGATTGGGATCTCTCACCGCGGGATCTGCTGATGGTGCAGGGCGAGATGCATTTCGCCCGGGGTGGAGAGACATTGACCGGCCTCATTCCGCAGACGCCAATGCTCACAGGAACCTTTGGCGCCCTTCTTGGCAACGACGGCGAGAGCATTCTAGGACGTTGGACCCACACGTTCCTGAATGCGTCGGATATGTCCCTGCAGGCCTATTTCGATAAGAGCCACAACATCTCCAATGGAATTCACGGCTGGACCAGCATCGGGAACATAGACTTTCAGCACCATCGGAAATTGGGAAGCCGCAACGATGTAGTTTGGGGGCTGAACGTGCGCACCTCGGCCAACCGCTTTGCCGGAAACAGCCTGATCAAGTTGAACCCGCCGGAACGGATCGATTCGCTCTACACCGCATTCGTGCAGGACGAAATAGCGTTGGCGCGCAACCTGTCGCTGACGCTGGGGGCGAAGTTCGAGCACAACGCTTACACGGGTTATGAGAACGAACCCAGCGCCCAACTGGTGTGGACGCCGAATTTCGCAAACACAATTTGGGGGTCCGCCGCCAAAGCGATCCGCCAGCCCTCGAACATAGACAGCGACGTGGAGGCGATCGGCGCGGTGGCGCTGCTTCCTGAGGGGGCGTTCGGGCTGGTTACTGCTTTCGGGAACCCTAATACGAAAGTCGAAGAGCTTCGCGACTTTGAGGCCGGCTATCGCGCACAAGTAACTCCCCGGCTCTCATTAGACGTCAGCGGGTTCCTGAGCTTTTACAAGCATCTCCAAACCAGTGAGCCGCAAGCTCCCTTCGTCGATGCAGGGAGTAGCCACGTGGTGATCCCGATCCTGCTGGATTATAAGGCGCGCGCACGAAGCTACGGCGCTGAGGTATTTGCCACATGGAACGCGACGGATCGCTGGAGGCTCAGCCCCGGCCTGACCCTATTGAACATGTCCGTGAGCCGTGAGGCATCGAGTCAGGATCCGGCCATTGAAC